>NZ_PSWE01000001.1:0-257282 GCF_002932195.1 Rathayibacter sp. AY1C4
CGCCGCGCGCCCACTCCACGAGCCCGCCGTCGTCGACGAGCAGCGCCAGGGGCGGAGCGTCCGGGTCGCGCGTGGCCGCGATCGCGGCGTCCACCACCGCGGCCTGCTCCGAGTAGAGGGCGACGCCCTCCCCGGCCAGGATCACCGTGCCGGACATCGAGAGGTTGCCGATCGCGGCGATCATCGTCCCGAGCGCGTTGCCGGAGTCGGCGAGGATGCGCTCGGCACCGGGGTCGCCCGCGCGAGCGGCGGCGAAGCCCTCGGCCAGGGTCAGCTCGCGGCCGGTGGCGACGAAGAGCTGGCGGAGGAGCGAGGGCAGGCTGAGCATCGCGGTCGAGCAGCCGCGGTGGCCGGCCTCGCAGACGGGCCCGGTGGGATCCAGCGGGTAGTGGCCGCCCAGGCCGAGCCCCGCCTCCGGGGGCGCGACCACCCGGTCGTGCACCACCAGTCCGTAGCCCACGCCCGCGCCGACGGTGAGCACCGCGAAGTGCGGGATGCCGCGGCCTCGCCCGAACCAGTGCTCGGCTCCCGTGAGCGCGACCACGTCGTTCTCGAGGGCGACCGGCAGCCCGAGGGCAGCGGAGAGCGGAGCGGCGAGGTCGACGTCGCGCCAGCCGAGGAACGGCGCGCGGCTCACCCGGCCGTCGGCGGCGATGCTCCCGCCGAGCGTCACGCCCAGACCGGCGAAGGCGGAGGGGCCGCCGAGCTCGTCGACGACCGAGACGATCGCGGCGATCACGTCGGCGGGCTCCGTGCCCGGCAGCGGGCGGACCAGCTCCCGCTCGGTGCGCGCGCGTAGGTCGGTGCGGACGGCGAGGACCTCGGTGCCGGTGATCTTCACGCCCGCGAAGCTCAGCGCGTCGGCGCGGATGTCGAGCGGCCGGGCGGGGCGGCCGACTCCGGTGCTCTGCTCGGGGCCCTCGACGACCAGGCCGCCGTCGAGGAACGGGCGCGCGAGCCGGGTCAGGCTGGCGGGCGAGAGGCCGAGGCGGCGGCCGAGCTCGGCCCGCGAGACGGGACCGTGGATCAGGACCTCGCGCGCCAGGAGCTCGGAGGAGCTCCCGGAGGCGTCCTCGGCGACGATGGTGTCGGTCACGGGGCTCCTTCTTTCCGGCCTGGTAGAAAGCTACCGGTAGCGCGCCGCCCCAGGAACAGATCCGGCCACTCGCGCCGCTCTTGACACCCCTATTACTTCTGCTCTAGAAATAAGCCATGCACCGCAGCATCGCCCCCACGAACGACTCCGTGACCCTCTCCGGCCGGGAATCGCGCCTCTTCCACTTGCAGGACGGGGGCACCAGCGTCGTCGTCGACGCCCGCCTCGTCACCTTCCCCACTATCGTGCACTGGGGCGCCGCGCTCGGAGATCTTTCCGCCGCCGAACTATCCGCCCTGGCAGACGCCGCCCTCCCCCAGCGCGTCTCGGGCGGACTCGACGCCTTCGCGCCGTTCGGCCTCGTCGCCGTCGAGGCCGACGGCTGGCAGCACGCCCCCACCTTCGAGGGCACCCACGAGCGCGCGGCCGCGTCGGAGCGGTTCGAGGTCGAGAGCATCGAGGCGCTCGGCTCCGCCCTCCGGACCGTCGCCACCGGCGCGGGCGTCCGGCTGACGGTGGACCTCGAGGTCGATGCGGCCGGCCTGCTCACCCAGCGCGCCCGGGTCGAGAACCTCGACGCCCGCCCGTTCCGCCTCGAGCGCTTCGAGCTCGGCTTCCCGCTCCCCGCGACCGCGCGCGAGATCCTCGACACCACCGGGCACCACCTCCGCGAGCGCCACCCCCAGCGCCGCCCGCTGACCATCGGCGAGCACACCCGCCGCACCCGCCGCGGCCGCCCCGGCGCCGACGCGACCCTCCTCCTCGCCGCGGGCACGCCCGGCTTCGGCTGGGAGCGCGGGCTCGTGCACGGCGTCCACCTCGGCTGGAGCGGCGACAGCTCGCTCCGCGCCGAGCGCACCGTCGAGGGCGTCTCGCTCCTCGCGGCCGGCGAGCTGCTGCGGCCCGCCGAGATCGAGCTCGCGCAGGGCGAGAGCTACGAGACCCCGGTCGCCTACGGCTCCTGGGGCGACGGGCTCAGCGCTCTGCAGGCCCGGTTCCACGCGTCGCTCCGCGCCCGCCCGCAGCACCCCGTCGCTCCGCGGCCCGTCACCCTCAACACCTGGGAGGCCGTCTACTTCGACCACGACCTCGCTCGCCTCACCGCCCTCGCCGAGCGGGCCGCGCGGATCGGGGTCGAGCGCTTCGTGCTCGACGACGGCTGGTTCCTCGGCCGCCGCGACGACACCGCCGCGCTCGGCGACTGGACCGTCGATCCCGCGGTCTGGCCGGAGGGCCTCACCCCGCTGACGGACGTCGTCACCGGCCTGGGCATGCAGTTCGGCCTCTGGGTGGAGCCCGAGATGATCAGCCCCGACTCCGACCTGGCCCGCGCGCACCCGGAGTGGATCCTCGGCCCGGCCGGCCATCTCCCGGCCTCGGGGCGGCAGCAGCAGGTCCTCGACCTCTCGCAGCGCGGCGCGTTCGAGCACGTGCTCGGCGCCCTCGACGCGCTGCTGACCGAGTACCCGATCGCGTACCTCAAGTGGGACCACAACCGCGACGTGATCGAGGCGGTCTCGCCCGCCACCGGCCGCTCCGCCGTCCACGAGAACGTGCTCGCGCTCTACCGCCTGCTCGACGAGCTGCGCTCCCGGCATCCCGGCGTCGAGATCGAGTCGTGCGCCTCCGGGGGCGCCCGCGTCGACCTCGGGATCCTCGCCCGCACCGACCGCATCTGGACGAGCGACTGCATCGACCCGCTCGAGCGGCAGACCATCCAGCCCTTCACCCAGCTGGTGGTGCCGCCCGAGCTGATGGGGCAGCACATCGGAGGGCCGCGGTCGCACTCGACGCAGCGCACCCACTCGCTCGCCTTCCGCGCCGGCACCGCGCTGCCCGGCCACCTCGGCATCGAGTGGGACGTCTCGGATCTCGCCCCCGCCGTCGAGGAGGAGCTGACCGCCTGGGTCGCCTTCCACCGCGAGCACCGGGCGCTGCTGCACACCGGGACGGTCGTGCGCGCCGACCTCGCCGACGACGCCGCCTCGCTCTCCGGAGTCGTCGCCGCCGACCGCTCCGCCGCCCTCTTCACCTTCGCCCAGCTGCGCACCGGCGAGACCTACCCGCCCGGCCGGATCACGCTCCCGGGCCTGGATCCGGAGCGCACCTACTCCGTGGCGCTCGCCCCGGTCACGTCGCCGCTCGGCGGCCCCGGGCAGTCGCCGCTCGGCTGGGCCGAGCACGGGACCGCGCTCCGCGGCCGCGTGCTGGGCACCGTCGGGCTCCAGGCCCCCGTCCTCGATCCGGAGCAGCTCGTCGTGCTCGTGCTCACCGCCCTCTGACCCGCCCTCCCGGCTCCGGAGCCGACCCGCTCCACGGCCGCCGCACCTGCTCTCGCACCGCCCTCCGCGGTCGAGCGCGCCCTGAGACCTGTCCCCACGCGCAAGGAGGCGCCGCATGTCCGCTCATCCGCATCCCCCCGGGTTCTCCCGGCGGCTGTTCCTCTCGGTGCCGCTCGCCGCGGCGTCCGCCGCCGCCCTCGCCTCCTGCGCCTCCTCCGGCGCCGGCGACGGAGTGACCACGCTCGACTTCTTCCAGTTCAAGGCGGAGGCGGTGGAGGACTTCGCGCGGATCATCCGCGAGTTCGAGGCGGCCAACCCGGACATCCGGGTCATCGCCAACAACGTGCCCGACCCCGACACGGCCATCCGCACCCTGCTCGTCAAGGACAAGGTGCCGGACGTGCTGACCCTGAACGGCAGCGGCTACTACGCCGACCTCGCGAAGGCCGGCGTGTTCCACGACTTCACCGGCGACGAGCTGGTCGAGCGGGTGAACCCGGCGGCCCTCGACATCCTCGACGCCCTCGGCAGCTTCGAGGGGAAGGAGGTGAACGCGCTCGCCTTCGCGAACAACGCGGACGGGATCCTCTACAACCGCACGATCTTCGCCGAGAACGGGATCGAGGTGCCGACCACCTGGGACGAGCTGATCGCCGTCTGCGAGACGCTCACCGCCGCCGGGATCACTCCCTTCTACGGCGCCCTGCTCGACAACTGGACCGGCGCCCCCGCCTTCAACGCGCTCGGCGGGCAGCTGCAGCCGGACGGCTTCTTCGACGCGATGCGCGAGGAGGGAGCGGCGCTCGGCCCCGACTCCCCCGTCTCGTTCACGAAGGACTACGCGACGACGATGGAGCGGCTCGGGCAGCTCTTCTCGTACACGCAGGAGGGCTCGTTCGGCCGCGGCTACGACGACGGCAACCAGGCCTTCGCCGCGGGCGAGGCGGCCATGTACCCGCAGGGCATCTGGGCGATCAACCCGGTGCGCACGAACAACCCGGACATCGACCTCGGCGTCTTCCCCTACCCGGTGCTCGACGACCCGGCGGACACGCAGGTCACCTCGGGCGTCGACGTGGCCGTCGCCATCGGCCGCGGCACTCCGAAGCTCGACGCGGCCCGCCGCTTCGTCGACTTCCTGCTGACCCCCGGAGTCGTCGAGCCGTACGTCGCGAGCCAGGCCGCCTTCTCGCCGCTGGTCGGCGCCGCACCCAACTCGGACCCCACGCTGGCCGAGCTGCAGCCCTACTTCGAGCAGGGACGGCTGATCGGCTTCGTCGACCACCAGATCCCCGCGAGCATCCCGCTCAACCCCACGCTCCAGGCGTTCCTCGCCAGCGGGGACGCCGACGCGGCGCTCCGGACCCTCGACAGTGAGTGGCGCAAAGTCGCGGCACGCACGACCAGGAAGTGACCCCATGACCACGACCACGACGGCCGCCGCGCAGGCGGTGGCGACCACTCCTCCGCCGCCCGCGCGCCGCAAGCGCACCATCGGCCGCACCTCGAAGACCTTCTACTGGATGACGGTCCCCGCCGTCCTGCTCTTCTTCGTGCTCCACACGGTCCCGGTCCTCACCGGAATCTTCTTCAGCTTCACGGACTACGCGGGCTACGGCTCCTGGGACCTGATCGGCGCCTCGAACTACCTCGCGCTCCTCCAGGACGACCGCGTCTGGAAGGCCTACGGGTTCACCTTCGGCTTCGCGATCGTGGCGACCGTGCTGGTGAACGTGATCTCGCTCGCCATCGCCGTCGCCCTCAACGCGCGGATCAAGTTCCAGACGGCGTTCCGCGGGATCTACTTCATCCCCTACGTGCTCTCGACCCTGGTCATCGGCTACGTGTTCCAGTACCTCTTCGCGAACTCGCTGCCGCAGATCCTCGGCGCGATCCCGGTGATCGGCGAGAACATCCTCGCGAACGCCGACTGGGCGTGGGTGGCGATCGTGGTGCTGGCGGTCTGGCAGGCCTCGGCCTTCTCGATCATCATCTACCTCGCCGGACTCCAGACGATCCCGGGCGAGCTCTACGAGGCGACCTCGCTCGACGGAGCGGGGAGGTGGCGGCAGTTCACCTCGATCACGTTCCCGCTGATCGCCTCCTTCTTCACGATCAACATGGTCATCTCGATGAAGAACTTCCTCCAGGTGTTCGACCACATCATCGCCCTCACCAACGGCGGTCCCGGCACCTCGACGGAGTCGATCACGCTGCTGATCTACCGCGGCGGCTTCCAGGGCGGCGAGTACGCCTATCAGACGGCCAACGCCGTCCTCTACTTCCTCATCATCATCGTGGTCTCGCTGATCCAGTTCCGAGTCCTCAGCCGCAGAGAGGCGTCGTTCTGATGACATCGACCATCACCCCCACGACCGCGATCGCCCTCGGCGAGCCCGAGGGGCGGCGCCGGCCCTCCCGCGACACCTACCGGATCAACTGGTGGGCGACCGCGCTCATCGCGGTCTGCTCGCTGACGATCCTCCTGCCGCTCTACTTCGCCGTCGTGACCGCGCTGAAGACGCCCGACCAGCTCGGCGGAACCGGGTTCGAGCTGCCGACCTCGATCTCGTGGGGCAACTTCGCCGAGGCGTGGACGGCGACCCGCTTCCCGCAGGCCTTCGTGAACACCGCGCTGATCACGGTCGGAGCCGTCGTGCTGACGCTGTTCTCGAACTCGATGGTCGCCTACGCGGTCGCCCGGAACATGCACAGGCCGTTCTTCAAGGGCGTCTACTTCTACCTGCTCGCCGCGGTCTTCGTGCCGTTCCCGATCATCATGCTGCCGGTGGTGAAGGAGACGGCCCTGCTGGGCCTGGACAACCAGGCCGGGCTGATCCTGCTCTACGCCGTGTTCGGGCTCTCGATCAACACGTTCATCTACACGGCCTTCATCCGCTCGATCCCCATCGAGCTCGAGGAGGCGGCGCGCACCGACGGCGCCTCGACCTGGCGGACCTACTGGCAGGTGATCTTCCCGCTGCTCGGCCCGATGAACGCGACCGTCGGGATCCTGACCTGCGTGTGGGCGTGGAACGACTTCATCCTGCCGCTCGTGGTGCTCTCGGACCCGTCCGCCCGCACCCTGCCGCTGGCCGAGTACGTCTTCCAGGGGCAGTTCAACACGAACTACACCGTCGCCTTCGCGTCCTACCTGATGGCGATGGCGCCGCTGCTGATCGTGTACCTCTTCGCGCAGCGCTGGGTGGTCAGCGGAGTGATGCGCGGGTCGATCAAGTAGCGGTCGCGGCGAGCGCCGCCTCGAGCAGGTCCGTGAGCACGGTGCCTCGCGAGCCCGCGTCCTCCGGGTGCCACTGCACGCACCAGAGCGGCGCGGACTCGTGCTCGAGGGCCTCGACGGTGCCGTCGTCGGCGCGGCCGACCACGACGAGGCCCTCGCCGGGACGGTCGACGGCCTGGTGGTGGGAGCTGCGGACGTCGAGCTCGGCGGCGCCGAGGATGCGAGCGAGGGCGCTGCCCGGCTCGAGCGCCACGCGGTGGTCGACCATCCCGGACAGGTGCTCGCCGGGGACCGACCGGCCCACGTGACCGGCGCCGGGCAGGTGCTGCACGAGGTCGCCGCCGAGGGCGACGTTGACCAGCTGCATCCCGCGGCAGATCCCGACCAGCGGGGTCCGCGTCTCGACGGCACGGCGGACGAGCGCGATCTGCGCGCGGTCGGCCGCGGGGAAGGACTGGCCTCGGTGCGGGTCGTCGGACCGGCCGCCGTAGAGGGACGGGTCGACGTCCTCCCCTCCGGTGACCACGACGGCGTCGGCGGCGGCGAGCCGGCGCTCGAGCTCGGCGGCGCCGGCCTGCTCGGCAGGGACGCGGTCGACCACGAAGCCCGCGGCGGTGGCGGCCGAGACGACGCTCGCGGTCAGCAGCTGCAGCTCGATCTCGAACTCGGGATCCTCGCGGCCGCCGTCGGCGACGTCGACGACGAGCAGGACGGGGCGGTCGGAGGCCATGCGGACATCGTGCCACCCGGCCGGCTCCGGCAGAACGTCGGCGGAGAGCAGTGCCCCTCGGTCGAGAGGCGAGGAACCGCGCGTCCGGCCGGCGTTCTGCGCGAGCCCGCAGACCTCTCCCGGGGTCTGGTCAGGATCCGGTACCGCGATCTAGGATGTTCACTTTCACATCCCGTGCGAAGACGCACACCTCCGCGGCCCTGCGGATCGTGCCTCGACGCCGCACCCGATCACGAGGGCCTATCTGCATGAGACGATCACGATCGGCGGTGAGGACCGCTCTGGCGGTCGCGACCGTCGCCGCCACGGCGCTGCTCGGCGCCACGGTCCCCAGCTCCGCCTTCGGAGCCACCGAGACCCCGCTCCTCCACTACACGTTCGACACCGCCCCCACCGGCACCACGGTCGCCGACACCAGCGGCAACGGCTACAGCGCGACGCTGCGCGGCTCCGGGGCCCAGTTCCGCAACGGGCTCATCAGCCTCCCCGGCGGATCCGCCGCGGCCGCCCCCTACCTCGAGATCCCCACCGCCGGCCTCGTCGGCAAGAAGGACCTGACCTTCTCGACCTGGCTCGCCCACAAGGGCGGGACCGGCAACGTCGCCGCCGCGTTCGTCGGAGCGCCCGTCGCCTCCGGCGCCTCGTTCTCCTCCGGCTACTGGCTGCTCAACCCGAGCAACCTCTCCGGCTACACCAAGTCGGTCGTCACCAACTCGGTCAACGCGGGCGCTCCCTACAACACCGAGGTCGGAGCCGGAGCGACGGGCACCCCGACCGTCGGCGCGCGCACCCCCTCGGGCCTCTCGCTCTACACGACCGTCATCGACGGCTCGACCGGCAAGCTCACCGTGTACGTCAACGGCGCGCAGATCTCGCAGAGCACGATCGCCCGCGACGTCTCCTCGTTCGGCCCGTCGCTCGTCGCGTACATCGCGCGCTCGACCTACAACGACCCGGGCTGGAACGGCGAGATGGACGACTTCGCCGTCTACGACAGCGCCCTCAGCAGCAGCTCCGTGCAGGCGCTCTACTCCTCGCAGGCCCTCGACCGCGCCGTCGCGTCGGTCACGGTGCCCACGGAGGCGACCGCCGGCTTCACGGTGCCCACCACCGCCAGCGGCGTCGGCATCACCTGGACGTCGAACAGCGCGGCCGTGGCCATCACCGGCGGCACCGCGACCGTCACGCGCCCCGCCGCGGGGCAGCCGGACGCCACCGCCACCCTCACCGCCACCTACAGGGTCGGCACCGAGACCCGCTCGGTCGACTACGCGGTGCGCGTCGCCGCGCAGCTGGACGACGCGACGAAGGTCCAGCGCGACCTCGCCGCGATCGCCATCCCGAACGTCGGCGACATCCGGACGAACGTCTCGGTGCCCACCACCGGCACGCTCGGCTCGAGCATCGCCTGGAGCGTCGTCAGCCCGAGCGGAGCGACCGTCCGCGACGGCAGCGCCGCCGGCACCCGCACCATCGACGTCGACCGCCCCGCGACCGGGAGCCCCGCGATCGACGTGGTCGTCCGCGCGACCGCGACCAGCGGATCCACCACCCGGACCCGCGACTTCACCCTCCGGGTGCAGCCGCTCCCCGCCGGCACCGACGACACCGAGGCGTACGTCTGGGCGTTCTTCACCGGAGAGGGCGACGGCGCCGAGCGCATCAGCCTCGCCGCCTCGAAGGGCAACGACGCGCTGAGCTGGAACACGCTGAACGGCGGCAAGCCGGTCTTCACCTCGAACCTGGGGACGATGGGCCTGCGCGACCCGTTCATCATCCGCTCGCACGAGGGCGACAAGTTCTTCATGCTCGCCACCGACCTGAAGATCGACGGGCTCCCCGGCGGCTTCGACACCGCGCAGAAGTCGGGCTCGAAGTACATCGAGGTCTGGGAGTCGACCGACCTGGTGAACTGGTCCGCCCAGCGCCACGTCAAGGTCTCCACCGACTTCGCCGGCAACACCTGGGCCCCCGAGGCGTACTGGGACGACGAGCTCCAGACCTACGTCGTCTTCTGGGCCTCGAACATGTACCCGACCACGAACACGGCCGATCGCGCCTCCGTCACCTACAACCAGATGATGTACGCGACGACCGAGGACTTCACCTCCTTCTCGGAGGCGAAGCCGTGGATCGACGTCAAGCGCGGCGCCGGCAAGGGCACCATCGACTCGACGGTCGCGAAGGACGGCGACACCTACTACCGCTTCACCAAGGACGAGGCGTCGATGACCCTCCGCGAGGAGAAGAGCACCGACCTGCTGGCCACCGTCTCGGGCTCGCTGCCCGGCACCGGCGGACCGGCGGACGAGTGGTCGCTGGTCAAGGAGAAGGTGGCCTCGGGCCTGCCCAACGGCGAGCCCGGCAAGACCTTCACCAGCGGTGAGGGCCCCAACGTCTTCCCCGCCAACGAGGGCGACGTGAACGGCCTCGACTGGTTCCTCTTCATCGACCAGCCGAACTACCACGACGGGCCGAACCACTACATCCCGTTCGGCACCGACGACCTCGCGAACGGCGACTCCTGGCAGCCGCTCGGAGCGAAGCTCCGCACGGGCCTGCCGCAGAACGCCGACGGCGGCAAGCCGCGCCACGGCACGGTCATCCCGGTGACGCGCTCCGAGTACCAGAAGGTGCTCGAGGGCTACGCCCCCGGCCTGGCCGTCGCCTCGGTCGCTCCGCTGACCGCGACGACCGCGGCCGGCACCGCGCCGGTCCTGCCCCGCGCCACGATCACGACCGCCGCCGGCACCACCAGCACGGTCGACGTGGCCTGGGACGCCGTCGCTCCCGCCGCCTACGCCACGGCCGGGACCTTCACGGTCTCGGGCGTCGCGCAGGACGCGTCGCGCATGCCGGTGCAGGTCACGGTCACCGTGCAGTCCTCGCTGAAGGTGAGCGCGACCGCCACGTCGCGCTGCGTCGCCGGCAAGGTCGTGCTGACGGTCGTCGGCAGGAACGGCGACACGGTGCCGATGGACGTCTCGATCAGCACCCCGGAGGGCGTGAAGACGATCGCCGGCGTGAAGCCGGGCGCCTCCGGCTCCGCCGCGTTCACGGTGCGCTCGACGCAGCTCGCCGCGGGCGAGGCGACGGTCACCGGCACGGCCACGGTCGGCGGCAAGACCGTCACGGCCACGGCCACCGCGCCGTACAGCGCGCGCAGCTGCGGCTGACGCACGGCACTCCCCGGGAGCCCGTCGCACCTCACCGGTGCGGCGGGCTCCCGTCGTCGTGCGGGGGGAGCCGGGAAACCGCCCTGACGCCGAGACGCCGCCCCCTCGGCGACGCTTCGACGGACGGCGCGGCGCCTCGGTACGCGGGCGGACCCGGGACGGCCCGCCCGGCGTCATCCGGTGACGGCTGCCGGTCCGGCTTCGAGCAGGTCGCGGACGCTGCGCGGCTCGCGACCGAGGAGGCGCCCGAGCTCGGGGCCGGTGCCCGCGAAGAAGCCGTGCTCGGCCGCCCGGTGCATCCCGAGGGTGAAGCGCACGAGGAACTCGGGCCGACCCGCCGCGACGCGCGCGGCGACCCACTCGTCGTCGCCGAGGACGCGCAGCTCGACGGGCCGCCCGCCGACCTCGGCCGCGATCCCGGCGATCTCCTCGAACGTCGGAGCCTCCGTCGCGGTCAGCGTGATCGGCCCGTCGTGCGGGCTCCCCGAGAGGAGGAGCCGGGCGGCCGCCTCCGACTCGTCCTCGCGGGCCGTCCACGAGACGCGACCGTCCGAGGGGACCTCGATCACTCCGGTCTCCCGCCACGGTCCGAGGAAGAGGCCCAGGCTGTGCGCGTAGAAGCCGTTGCGGAGCGACGTCCAGGCGAGCCCGGACTCGGCGAGCAGGCGCTCGGTCGCCGCGTGGTCACGGCCCGGGCCGAAGGGGGTGTCGGCGGCGGCTCCCTGGTGGCTCGTGTAGAGGACCCGTCCGACTCCGGCCGCGACGGCCGCCTCGACGGCGGTGCGGTGCAGGGCGACGGCGTCGGCCCGCGGATCGCTCGAGGAGACGAGGAGCAGCTGATCCGCTCCGTCGAAGGCGGCCGGGAGGGAGGCGGGGTCGGCGTAGTCGCCGACGCGCACCTCCACTCCGCGCTCCGCGAAGCGGGCGGCCTTCGAGGCGTCGCGGGCGACGACGGCGATCCCGGAGGCGGGGACGGAGTCGAGGAGGTGGTCGACGGTGGCGCCGTTCAGAGCGCCGGTGGCACCGGTCACGATGATCATGGGGAGAGCCTTCCGATGAGGGGTATCAGCGATACCACGACGAAGATAACCACGGAATTCCCTTGATAGCAACCGTGCGCTACCGTCGATACGTGACCAGCTCCACTCCTCCGACCGACACGCGCCTGCGCATCGTCGAGGCGGCCGCCGGCCTCCTCCGCGACGAGGGCCACGCCGCCGTCACCACGCGAGCGGTCGCCCAGGCGGCCGGGCTGCAGGCCCCGGCGATCTACCGCCTCTTCGGCGACAAGGACGGCCTGCTCGAGGCGGTCGCGGAGCACGTGCTGGCCACCTGGGTCGACTCCAAGGCGCGGACGGTCGAGGCGGCCGTCGCCGGGGGCGTCGACCCGGTCGAGGACCTGCGCGCGGGCTGGGCCGCGCAGGTGGAGTTCGGCCTCGCCAACCCCGCGCTCTTCCGCCTCCTCAGCGATCCGGGCCGCGCCTCCGGATCACCGGCCGCCCTCTCCGGGCGGCGGGTCCTCGCCGCCCGCGTGCAGCGCGTGGCCGCCGAGGGCCGCCTCCGAGTGCCGGAGGAGCGCGCCGTCGGCCTCATCCAGGCGGCGGGCACCGGCGTGGTCACCACCCTGCTCTCCACCCCCGCCGCCGACCGCGACCCCGGTCTCGCCGACGCCGCGCTCGACAGCGTGCTCGCGGGGATCCTCACCGACCCGCCCTCCCCCGGCGACGGCGGGCGGCTCACCGCCCTCGTCGGCGTCCGGGCCCTCGCACCGGAGCTCGCCGGTCTCACCCCCGCGGAGCGCCTGCTGCTCGCGGACTGGCTCGACCGCGCCCTCGCGGCGGCCGCGCAGGAGTGACGGGCACGCAGGAGTGACGGGCGCGCTTCCACCACAGGAGCGACGAGCGCCGTCCCGCCGCGGAAACGAAGGCGCCTCCGTCCCGCAGAGACGCGGGCTTCGCGGCTAGGCGCGCTTGCCGTCGGGCGGGAGGATCGACGCCTGGATGAGCGGCACGGGGAAAGGAGGGCATGTTGAAGCTGTGGAGCGCGTCGAACGCGTTCCTCTACCTCGGCAGCGTCAAGGAGAACGACTTCCTGCAGAACGTCTCCGAGCTCGTCGGTGACTACGACCGCGAAACGACCTCCGCCAGCTATAACAAGGGCGTCCGCTCAACCTCGACCGCCTTGAAGCGCGAACGGATCCTGACCGTGGACGAGCTCGGAGCGATGCCCCGCGGCCGCGCCGTGATGCTCTCCACCGGATCCCGCGCCGCGCTGCTGCGCACCGTTCCCTGGTACGAGGGCACGAAGGAGAAAGTCGCAGCGATCAAGGCATCCATCGCCGCCCACGACCCCGCGACCGCCCCAGAACATGGCGCCGAGCCGACTCCCGTCGCGGCGACGTCGGCGCAGCCGGTCGTGACCGGCGCCGAGCCGGTCGGCGCGTCCGTCGAGCCGGACCCGGCGATTGATCTCGCGGCGTCGATGCGGGCTCTGATGGAGAACGAGGACGCCAAGCGAGCGGAGGCGCAGCGTGACTGACGACGATCCGCTCGCGGGCGGAGACGTGCAAGAGGCTGCGGGCCTCTCAGCCGCCGTCGACGGAGAGGGCGACACCGCGGCCGCATCGATGCTCGGCGCGTTCGACGTCGACGCGATCGCCGCGAGAGAGGTCGCGGACGTCATCACCGGGATCATCGCCGGGATGACGAAGGAAGCCTTGGAACGAGCACTGACGCCCGAGCGGGTCGAGCTGATGCAGGCCCGCGCCGAAGCGGCCGTGCAGCGCTCGTTCGAAGAGGACTCCGCCCGGACCCTCGTCTACGGCTCAGCGGACGAGTGGCTGCGGAAGTACTGGCGCTACACGTACCGCCGCCGCGTCTCCGCCAAAGGTCAGGGAACCGGACGCTGGCGCGCCGACTGGTGGACCGTCGATGAGGCCGTGCAACGCATCGAAGCGCTCTGGCGCAGCTGGGAAGCATCCCGCCTCGACGCAGGACTCGGGATCAGCGCCTGGTGGATCAACCACGCCGAACCACACATGGCCGCCCTGCTATCCACAGACGGACCGTTCACGGGAGCGACAGACGAGAACCTGCCGGGCGAACCGTTGCCTTACAGGACCCCGCCCGTCGGAATGTTCGACACCGATATTCAGATCTAGTAGAAGCGGTTCCAGCCCCTCCCCGAAGGGCATCGATCTTGGCAATCTGCTCACTTCCGGGCCGGTTCCGGCGCGGGGTGAGCGGGCGCGGCCTGCGCGACGTATCGGAGGCTCACGGCTACCGGACCAGCCACCTCGACATGCATGCGAAGGTGCTGCTCTCCATACGGATCCGTTCGCGACGTCACCGGCCAGTCCTCGCGCCGGGTCGCTGCGCCGGTGGGGCGTCGGTCAGTGGACGGGGCACGCCGAGCGGTGTGCGCTCGGAGACGTGTTCTCGGGCGCGGACCGGCTCGTCGCTGACGAATGTGCTTGTGCTACGCGCTGCGGCGGGAGATGAGCGAGTGCTCGACGACGATCTCGCTCGGGTGCGCCGGAGGGCCGTTCCGGATGCGCTGAGCGAGGAGGTCGACGGCCGTCTTGGCGATCTGGCGGCTGCCGGGATCGATCGTGGTGAGGGCGGGTATCGCGTAGGCGGCGGCGGTGACGTTGTCGAAGCCGACGACGGCGATGTCCTCCGGTACGCGGATGCCGCGAACGTGCAGTGCGTGCAGTGCCCCGAAGGCCAGGGTGTCGTTGAAGCAGAAGACGGCGTCCAGAGGGACGCGGGAGTCGAGCAGCTGCGTCATCGCGACGGCGCCGTCGGCGTGGTGCCACTCGGTGGCGACCGCGACGAGGGCGGGGTCGAACGGGATCGCGTTCGCCTCGAGGGCACCGCGGTATCCGTCCAAGCGGAGTGCTGCGGCGCTGACGGATCCGCCGGCGGGGTTGCTGCCGATCGCGGCGATGCGCCGGTGTTGGCGGTCGATCAGGTACTGCGTGGCGGTGGCCGCGGCGGCTGTGTTCGCCATGGTCACGTGATCGACCGGGCCGTCGAAGATCCTGTCGCCCAGGAGAACGAGTGGGCGGTCCCCGACGAGTACTTTCTCGTCTCCGGGGCCGAGTGCGTGGGGCTGGAAGATCAGTCCGTCCGACAGCTGGCGGCTGGAGCCGGAGAGGACGGCGATCTCGGCGTCTCGGCGCGCTCCGGTCTGCTGGATGATCACGGTCCAGCTGTGCCGCTCGGCCTCCGACATGATGACCGTCGCGAGCTGGCCGAAGTACTCGATCGCGAGATCCGGGATCGCGAGGGTGATGAGCCCGGTCTGGCCGGTGCGCAGTCCGCGCGCGGAGACGTTGAGTTGGTATCCGAGATCGCGGACTGCCTTGAGGACGAGATCGCGGGTCTCGGGTCTGACGTTGGCGTTGCCGCTGAGCACGTTGGAGACCGTGCGAGCGGTGACGCCTGCAGCAGCGCCGACATCGGCCATGGTCACCGGGCGGGTTCGCGATCGCGGCATCGGCATCATCCCTCCCATGAGCGTTCCCCGATCATCCCAGGTCGACGGTCGGCGAGAGGCGCACGGTCACCCAGGCGATGGCGGGGATCCGGAGCGAGAGGACGCCGTCGGTCAGCGCTACGGCGAGGGGCCGCGGAGTGACGGTGTCGGGGAGCTCCGCCGAGTTCGTCGCGAAGGGGTCCTCGTGTCGGAGGATCAGTGCCTCTGTCACCGTGAGGGTGGGGAACGACGTGAGGTCGACCGTGGTGTCCGTGACGCCGTCGGTCGCGCGGTTAACGATCATCAGGTCGAGCGAGCCGTCGGCGTGCGCCGCTGCGGCGAAGGCGAGGACGGGAGCGGAGTCATCGCCCGCTCCCGTGCTGTCCGCCTCGACGACGGTCCGGAGCGCGGTGGCGCCGGCGGAGCGCCGTGCCTGGGCGAACGGCCAGAAGGTGCTCTGCCGCCAGGCGGGGCCGTCCGGCTCGGTCATGATCGGACCGATGACGTTCACCAGCTGAGCCATGCTCGCTGCCCGGACGATGTCGGCTCTGTTGATCATGCTGATGAGCATGTCGCCCACGACGACGGCGTCCGCTGCCGTGTAGCGGTCCTCGAGGAGTCGGGGCGCCTCCTCCCATTCGAGCCCTCCGGCGACTCGTTCATCGTGTGCGACGAAGTCCCACACGTTCCACTCGTCGAAGGAGATGGCGATCGGACGCTCTGATCGCCTCTGTGCTCGGACCTGTCCGATCGTGTCGGCGATGGCGGTGATGAAGCGGTCCATGGCGACGCCGGAGGCGAGGAACGCGGAGAGGTCGCCGTCGTAGCGGAAGTACTGGTGGCACGAGACGAAGTCGACGTGCTCGACCGTGTGCAGCAGCACCTCCTGCTCCCAGGCTCCGAAGGTGGCCATCCGGTCGTTCGAGCTGCCGCAGACGATCAGTTCGAGGTCGGGGTCGAGTGCGCGCATGGCGGCGGCGGTGCGGGCGGCGAGACGCCCGTACTCGCCGGCGCTGAGATGGCCGATCTGCCACGGCCCGTCCATCTCGTTGCCGATACACCAGAGCCGGATGTCGTGCGCCTCGTCGGCGCCGTTCGCGCGCCGCTCGTCCGAGAGCGTCGTGCCGCCGGGGTGGTTCGCGTACTCCAGCAGGTGCAGGGCCGAGCGGATTCCGTCGGTCCCGAGATTCAGCGCCATCATCGGCTCGACGCGCGCCGCCCGGCACCAGCGGACGAACTCGTCGATCCCGAAGCGATTCGGCTCGACGGTGTGCCAGGCCGGATCGAGCCGGACGGGACGATTCTCGACCGGACCGATGCCGTCGCGCCAGTCGTACGCCGAGACGAAGTTGCCGCCCGGGTAGCGGACGGTCGTGACTCCGAGCTCCTCGACGAGCGCGAGGACGTCGGTGCGGAATCCGTCGGCGTCGGCGCTCTCGTGCGAAGGATCGAGCAAGCCGCCGTAGACGCCTCGGCCCAGGTGCTCCACGAACGATCCGAAGAGCCGCGAATCGATCGTCCCGACCGTGAAGGCGGGGTGCACGATGCCGTGCGCTCGGTGGACGGGGTGCGAGGTCATGGCCGTTCCGTTTCATCGATGAACTGGTGCGCACAGTATGCACGCCTCGACCAGCGCACCGCGATATGACCGGGTGAATCGCGGATATTGACGGAGGCCGCCCGGCGGCTCTACTATCGCCGACAGCGGTCCTCGATTTCATCGATGAAATACCTGGCACCAGGTGGCCGAGTCAATGAAGACAGTGAAAGCGAGGCACGTCGTGAGGCGTCACAGCACCCGGATCAGCATTGTCGCAGCGGTCACAGCCGCCACTGCGGCCCTTCTCCTCAGCGGTTGCACGCCGTCGTCCGCAGGAGGCGCCTCGGCCGGGAACGGCGGCGACACCCTGACCGTCTGGCATTACTACTCCGTCGACGGCCAGACCGCCGGACTCGAGGAGCTCGCGTCGGACTTCGAGTCGACGCACGAGGGGGTCGCAGTCGAGAACGTCTACGTTCCGTTCGACCAGCTGACGAACAAGCTCGTGCAGGCCGCGGGAACGGGCACCGGCCCCGATGTGGTCGTCTACAACGCCGCCGACACCTTCACCCTCACCGAGGCGAAGGCCATCGAGCCGATGAACGAGTGGTGGGACCAGTACGCCGACGCCGGGCAGTTCCCCGACGCCGTCGTGCAGAAGGTCGGTGACGACGTCATGGGCGTGCAGGGCTTCGTGAACCTGATCGGCCTCTGGTACAACCAGGACATCCTCACCGAGCTGGGTGTCGAGGCTCCCACCTCGTTCGAGGAGCTCGAGGCGGATCTCGCGTTGGCCACGGCCGCCGGGAAGGACGGCATCACGCTGACCGGCAAGGCGAACTCCGAGGGAGAGTGGCAGGCGTTCCCGTGGCTCTCGCGTGCCGGGTGGGACTACGCCGCACCCGAGCAGCAGCCGCTGCAGGACGCGTTCGCGATGGTGCAGGACTGGACCGAGAAGGGCTATCTGACCAAGGAGGCGGCGACGTGGGACCAGACGGTCCCCTTCCAGCAGTTCGCCGCGGGGAACACGGCCTTCGCCGTGAACGGCAACTGGCAGATCACCTCGGCCGAGAAGGACGCCGCGTTCGAGTACGGGGTCGTGCCGATCCCCGTCGGTGAAGACGGCTCCGTCTACCTCGGCGGTGAGGTGCAGAACGTGGGCGCCTTCTCCGAGAACAAGGAGCTCGCGCAGGAGTACCTCGAGCAGGAGTTCTTCTCGAAGCAGGGGCAGCTGACGCTGCTCGACGCCTTCGGCTCGATCCCCGCCCGCGCCGACGCGGCTGCCGACGACAAGGTCGGCAGCGACCCGATCCTTTCCCAGTTCGCGGCGATCCTCCAGGACGACGGCCACACCTCGCCCGACCCGGCGATCCCGTCCGAGAACGTCGCGAAGGTGCTGCAGACCGTCGGTGAGTCCTGGAGCGCGGCGGTCGCCGGCAGTGGGACCCCCGAGCAGCTCTCGAGCGACCTGATGACGACCCTGACGCCGCTGCTCCAGCAGTAGCAGACCCCGACGAGAGAATGGAGCGACCGTGAGCAGCACCTCGACCACGACCCGGAGACGATCCGGCGTCGGCGGCGGCCGACTGGGCTTCGCCGCACCGGGAGGAGTGCTGCTCGCGGCGCTGTCGCTCTACCCCATCTACCTGCTGATGAGGATGAGCGTCAGCGAGGTCAGCTCCGGAACCCTCAACGGGGACTGGCCGTTCGTCGGCGTCCAGAACTTCCTCGCGCTGCTCGAGGGCTCCGACCTCGGCGGCGCCACGCTGCGCACCGGGGCCTTCGTGGTCCTGGTCACGGTCGTCGGGGTCGTCGGAGGACTCGGAGCGGCGATCGCCCTCCGGTCCTCCCGACTGGGCAGTGCCTTCCTCCTCGGGATGATGGTGTTCATCTGGGCCATGCCGCCCGTGGTGAACGGCAGCATCTGGAAGTTCCTCCTCGCCGATCAGGGTCTGGTCAACACGCTCGTGCGGGCGACCGGCCTCTCGGCGGAGGGCGTCCCCTTCCTCTACGACGCGAGGTTCGCGCTGCTCTCGGTCGCGATTGTGAACGCCTGGGCCGTCATCCCCTTCAATGCGCTGGTCTTCCGGTCGGCTCTGCTGGGCATCGACCCCGAGATCCTCGAGGCGGCCTCGGTCGACGGCGCGAGCCGCTGGCAGGAGATCCGGAGCATCCTCATCCCCGCGGCGCGGCCGACCGCCGTCATCCTGGCGATCCTGACCGTCGTCTACGCCTTCCGCAGCTTCGACTTCATCTACGTGATGACCGCCGGCGGCCCCGGAGACGCGACGTCCACGCTGCCCTACCTCAGCTACTCCCAGGCCTTCGTCCAGCACGACTACGGACTTGGTTCCGCGACGGGCATCATCGCCCTCGCCATCGTGGCGGTCCTCGCCGTCGTCTACGTCCGATCGACCAGGAGCGAGTCCTGATGAGCACCCTCACCGCCCCCCTGACCCGCCTGCGAGGCGGCGCTGCGACCCGCGTCGCGCGACCGTCCCGCACCCGGGAGCCGGTCGCCTTCACCGTACGCGTGGTGCTCTACGTCCTGTACGGGCTGCCCCTTGTCTGGATCGTGCTCACCTCCCTCAAGCGCCAGGGCGACGTGGTCGGCGGAGCGATCCTCTCGGCGCCCTCCTTCGACGCCTATGCGGAGGCGCTCGCGAACCCCGCCCTCGCGACGGCGCTCGCCCAGTCGGCGCAGATCGCCCTCGGGACCACTGCACTGGTGCTCGCGCTCGGCGTCCCGTTCGCCTACGCGCTGCGCCGCGTCGACGGCGTCGTCGCCGGTCTCGTCCTCGGGCTGCTGATCTTCCTGCAGATGGTGCCGCAGACGGCGAGCATCATCCCTCTGTTCGCGATCTTCAGCAGGCTCGGTCTTCTGGACACCACCGCCGGTCTCGTCCTCGCCGATACGGCGATGTTGCTGCCGTGGGCCGTGCTGCTGCTGCGACCGTTCTTCGCCGCGGTGCCCGACGCCATCGAAGAGGCCGCCTCCATCGACGGGGCCGGTCGGCTGCGCACCTTCTTCGCCGTCGTCGTCCCGATCGTTCGAAACGGCATGGCGACGGTCGGCTCGCTGATCTTCCTCGTCGCCTGGGGCGAGTTCCTCTTCGCGATCAACCTCTTCCTCTCTCCGGTCAACTACCCGATCAGCGCTCTCATCGCGCAGCAGACGTCGGGGTACGGAATCGACTGGCCCGGGCTGATGGCTCTCGCGGTCATCTCCTCGCTGCCGCTGCTGGCCGTCTACGTGCTGTCGTTCCGGCTGCTGCGTGAGGGCCTCGCCGTCGGCAGCGTCAAGTAGCAGTCGTCCTTCCTCTCGTCCCGCGCCACTCGTGAAAGATCCCGTCATGACCTTCTCCCCAGCCCTGCCCGTTGACCCGGCCGCCGGGACCCTGACACCCCTCGCCATCGACCGGGTCCAGCTGGACCCGGAGGGGTTCTGGGGACGTCGGGTCGCCGTCAACGCGACCGCCACCTTCGAGCACAACCTCGGCTGGCTGGAGCGCGCCGGATGGCTGCGCAATTTCGAGCTCGCCGTCGGGGGCGGACTCGCCGAAGGCCGTCGCGGACGCGAGTTCGCCGACTCCGAGGTCTACAAGACCCTCGAAGGGCTCTGCTGGCACACCGCCGGACGTGAGGACCCGGAGACCGAATCGATCATCCGCGCTCTCACCGCCCGCATCGTCAGTGCGCAGGAGAGCGACGGCTATCTCGGCACCCGCTTCGGCCGGCACGGTCAGGCTGAGCGTTACAGCGACCTCGAGTGGGGCCATGAGCTGTACAACGCCGGACACCTCCTCCAGGCCGCGGTCGCGCGACTGCGTACCCACGGTGAGGACGGGTTCACGCAGGCCGCGCGCCGTCTCGCCGACCACATCTGCTCGGAGTTCGGGGCGGACGGCCGCCAGACGGTCTGCGGACATCCGGAGATCGAGGTCGCGCTCACGGAGTTCGCCCGCGCCACGGGGGAGGAGCGCTACCTCGAGCAAGCCCGCGTGTTCTTGGACCGCCGCGGTCACCAGAGCCTGGAAGACGTCGAGTTCGGTCGCGCCTACTTCCAGGACGACGTCCCGATCCGCGAGGCCAAGGTCCTCCGCGGACACGCGGTGCGCGCCCTCTACCTCACGTCCGCGGTGGTCGACGTCGCCGTGGACACTGATGACGCCGAGCTGCTCGCGATCGTCGAGCGGCAGTGGGAGGCCACAGTCGCACGCCGGACCTACATCACCGGTGGAATGGGCTCGCATCACCAGGACGAGGCGTTCGGCGCCGACTTCGAGCTACCCAACGACCGCGCGTACTGCGAGACCTGCGCCGGCGTGGGCTCGATCATGCTCTCGTGGAGGTTGCTGCTCGCCACCGGCCGCCCGCGCTACGCGGACCTGATCGAACGCACTCTGCACAACATCATCGCCACCGCCGTGTCCGAGGACGGCCGCTCCTTCTTCTACGCGAACACCCTCCACCGGCGCGAGCCGGGCGTCGCGTCCTCCCCGGAGGAGCAGTCCAAGCGCGCGGACTCCAGTCAGCGGGCGGCGTGGTTCGACGTCGCCTGCTGCCCCAACAACCTCGCCCGCACCTTCGCCTCGCTGTCCGGCTACCTCGCCACCACCGATGCGAAGGGTGTGCAGCTGCACCAGTACGCGTCCGCCACGATCTCCGCCGCTCTCCTCCAGGGAGACGTCTCGATGGAGGTCTCCAGCGACCTGCCGGAGCGGGGGCGAGTCGCCGTGACCATCACGCGCACACCCGTCGAGCCGTGGACTCTGACGCTGCGGATCCCGACCTGGGCGACGAACGCGGACGTCGTCGTCGTCTCCGCCGACGGGGATGCTGCCGAGACGCCGACCGGACCGTTCCACGGCACGCTCCACCTCGAACGGCGTTTCCGCGTCGGCGACCGGATCGAACTCGACCTCCCCTTCGAACCCGTCCTCGTGCAGCCCGACGAGAGGATCGATGCCACCCGCGGCACCGTCGCCGTCCAGCACGGACCGGACATCCTCTGCCTCGAGTCCGTCGACCTCCCCGCCGGCGCCCACGTCGACGACATCGCCCTGGACGCCGGAGCGGTCCCGATCGCACGAGAGGGGCGTGTGACGCTCGCCGGCAGCGTCGCCGAACGCGACGAGCACGAATGGCCCTTCTCCAGAATCCCTCGAACCCCGCACCGACGGCCGTTGACCGTGGCGCTCACCCCGTACCGGTCGTGGGGATCCCGAGGTCCCGTGTCGATGCGCATCTGGCTTCCCGTGAACCACTCCTGATTCCCGGGCGAGCTCCCACCGCCGGGCGGATCCTCGCTCCTCTGCGGCGGCCGCCGGTCACCGCATCCGCACTTCGACGAAGAAGGCAGGACATGTCCCTCCTCTCACGCAGAGCCTCTCGGCTGCTCGCGGCGCTCACGATCGGCGTCATCGCCGCAGCAGGATCGGTGGTGGTCGGCCAGACCGCCGACGCCGCCACCAGCTACCCCTACACGCTCGCCTCCGACAAGATCCGCGCGAGCTTCGCCGCGGACGGGTCGATGCAGTCGCTCAAGATCGTCGGCGACCTACACGACACCGACTACCTGATGAACCCGGACAGCGCTCCGGAGCAGGCCCGCGAGACGAACAGCAAGTACCGCCAGTGGTTCGGGAACCTGATGTTCTCCTACGCGAACGGCACGGGAGCAGTGTCGACCACCGGTGTCGGCGCGAACCCCTGGAAGACCGCGTGGACCTCCCAGTCGGCCGACGGCCGCACCGTCTCGGCGACGTCGAGCAGTGTGACGGTCACCCACCAGAACTCCACCAACGCGGAAGGCGTGAAGGGCTTCACCGTCACCGAGACGTACTCTCTCGCCTCCGACGGCTCCCTGGTCTGGAAGCAGGACGTCAAGAACACCGCGGCCACGCAGCTCGTCATCGGCGACTGGGGTGTCCCCGTTCCCGGCAACGAGCTATGGAGGCAGGGCGACTCGATCTACGAGACCCGGGTCCTCACACACTCCTACGTGGGTAAGAACGGCTCCTACGTCACTCTCGAGCGTCCCAGCGGCCAGGGCCCGTTCATCGCCATGACCGCCGACACCGCATCCGGCTCCGGCTTCGAGTACCAGGACCGCTGGCGCACCGAGGAAGTCGGCAACACCTCCTGGGCCTGGAACTCGGCGAACGAGAGCTCGAACATCAAGGGCCTCAACATCTACTACCCGCACTCCACCGCGATCCAGAAGACCAACCGCGGCTACCTCAGCTCCACCAGTGTCGCCATCGCGCCGGGCGCGACGAAGAGCTACACCTATCGCATCGGCAAGGTCGATGACGACGCAGCACTCAAGCAGACGATGTTCGATCGAGGGCTGCTCGACACCACGGTCGTCCCCGGACTCATCGTGCCCATCGACCGGCGCGCAGAGATGGCGTTCCGGATCAAGGGCACCATCACGTCAGTCACCGCGCGCAACCGCAACGACCTCAAGGGGTCAGCGCCCACGAACCCCGTCGTGACGTTCTCCCGGAGCAACGGCGACTACCGGATCTACGGGATGACCTTCGACCGCACGCAGCTGGGCGCCAACGACGTCACCGTCTCGTACACGGACCAGACCGGCGCCGCGCGGCAGTCCGTCCTCCAGTTCTCCGTGATCGACAGTGTCGCGGGACTCCTCGACACGCATGCGAAGTTCATGGTCGAGAAGACCCAGTGGAAGCCGTCCGACGGGCTCTCCGCGAGCGACATCCGCAACTACACCTTCGACGACTGGATGATGAACGCCCCCGACGGCAGCCTCGCCACCACGACGAACGCCCCTCAGGGCCGCCGCAACGAGTACGCCGGCTACTACGGGCTCGGCGACGACTGGGGACTCCCGCACGGCCAGTTCCTCGCGGAGAAGCTCGTCGCCCTGCCCGACGCCACCCAGATCAAGGCCCTCGACGACTACCTCCAGAAGGCCGTCTGGGAGAACCTGATGGGGAACACGTCGCCCAGCGCCGCGCCGAAGTACACCGTCTACGACTTCTGGGAGCAGGGGAAGCCCGGCAGCCTGAACACCACGCCCGGCTACCGCGGCTACGCCTACCCGCACGTCTACAACACGTTCTTCGGCATGTACAACATCGCCAAGCAGAACCCCTCCGCGATCGCCTACGCCCACCCCGCTCAGTGGTACCTGACGACGGCCTACGGGATCTTCAAGGAGCTCTACGAGGGACCCGTCGCCTACAACTGGGAGACCGGACTCATGGGTGAGCTCTCGACACCCGATCTCATCGCCGCATTGCGCGCCGAGGGACTGGACACGCAGGCCAACGACATCGAAGCGAAGATGGCGATCAAGTACGCCAACTTCTCCTCCAACGCCTACCCCTACGGCTCCGAGTACAGCTACGACAACACGGGGGAGGAGGCGGTCTACACCCTCGCCAAGCTCAATGTGAACGACGACAAGACGAACGCCCTGCGCGTCATGCGCGACATCGTCGCCAAGACGGAGGCCGCCCGCGGACGCATGCCCGTCTGGTACTGGTACTCCGACCCCACCACCATCACGGGCGAGAACTGGTGGCAGTTCCAGTACAGCGCCTCCCTCGCCGGCTACACGATGGACGACTACATCAACCACACCGCAGCACTCGAGACCGGAACCACGGCCATCACCGCCGCGCGCCGCGCCGAGCTGCAGCGCCTGAACTACGCCGGCAAGGTCGCAGGACTCGCGACCATCAACTCCGGCCAGATCAGCAACGCGCCGGCCAACATCGGAGCCGCATCGTGGTCGTACCAGGCCGAGCGCGGCAACCTCGGCACCCTCGGGGTCGGCGGAGGCGCGAACGTCAAGCTGAACAACGGCTGGCGGGGCATGACCGGCGAGAGCGATCTCGGACTGTGGGGCACCCTGCAGACCCTCAGCGCCGACGTCGTCACCGATGACCCGATCTTCGGAGTCGTCGGATACGGAGCGGACGTCTCGCGGGACGCCTACTCCACCACCGTCATCCCGAAGGACGGCCTGCAGCGCCGCCTCAACCTGGTGACCCAGCAGCTGTCGGTCGACCTCGAGAACGACGCCTACTCGCAGGCGATCGTCGGCTCGAACAGCGCCGACCTGCGCCTGGACATGCTCAACCGCACCGGCACCGCACACTCCGGCATCGCGGAGGTCAGCGGCCTCGCGCAGGGCAGCTACGCGGTCATCGTGAACGGCGTGCGCCAGCGCACCGTCAACGTCTACCGGCCCGCCTCTCTCGCGGGAACGCTTCCCGCGCCGGTCCGCGTCCCGTTCGATGCGCCCGCCGGCAGCACGTACATCGTCCACCTGGTCTCGACCGCCCCGGGCGCGAATGCGGCGCCGACCGTCAACGCCGGACCCGACCAGGCCGGGCTGTCCCTCGGACTCGATCCGATCCAGCTCAGCGGATCCGCCTCCGACGACGGACTCGGCTCGCCGAACGGAACCCTGACGACGCAGTGGAGCGTGCAGTCTGCTCCTGCCGGTGCCACCGCGACCTTCGCGTCGCCGACTGCTCGCCGCACGTCTGCGTCGGTGAGTACCGCCGGCAGCTACGTGTTCGCACTCCGGGCAAGCGACGGCGTCCTTGCGACCACCGACACGGTGTCCGTGACCGTTCAAGCCCTGCAGCCGCTCCCGGCCGACTGGGTGACCTACACCTTCGACTCATCGTCGAACGGCACCGTCCCCGACGCCTCCGGCAACGGCAACGCGCTCGCGCTCAAGGGGACGGCGGCAACCGCCACCGACGGCACGGCGAGCGTGCTGCGGCTGAACGGAAGCGACGGGGCCTTCGCCCAGCTGCCGTCGGACATCCTGTCACGCTCGAAGGACCTGACCATCTCGATGAGGGTGAAGGTCGATTCGATCTCCACCTTCAGCCGGCTGTTCGACTTCGGCAGCAGCACCCAGAAGTACGTGTTCCTCACGCCGAAGTCGACTGACGGGAAGCTAGGGCTCGCCCTCACGACCTCCGGTAATGGAGCGGAGACACGGATCTCGACGAACTTCACGATGCCCGCTGGGCAGTGGACCGACATCAAGGTGACCTTCAAGGCGAATACGAACGGCACGACGACGGGAACGATCTTCGCCAACGGAGTGCAGGTCGGGCAGAACACCGCCATGCCGCTCGCTCCGAAGGACCTAGGCCGCACCAGCGGCAACTTCCTCGGCAAGTCACAGTTCCCCGACCCGTACCTCGCCGGCAGCTTCGACAGCTTCGAGATCGACGGAGTCGTGCGCTGACGACACCCGAAAGACCAGCGCTGAACCGCTCGTCGCCCCCTCCTCACGCGGCGACGAGCGGTTCAGCACCTCTTCCCGCGCACAACTTCTGCGCATCAGCCCTCGCCCGCTGGCGCCACCGAGGGGCGAGCTGGTTGAGGTTGCTCGAGACGTACCCGATCGTGCTGCGGATGTTCATCAGATCCGCGGCAACTGACTTGAACTCCGCGTCCGTGATGACCGCGTCCTCGGCCGTCGCGGACTCGAACGGGGAAGTGCGACGCCCGCAGCGGGTCGAGCAGGCTGTCGCCGGCGACTACTCGCCGTCCTTCGCCCTCGCGCTGATGCAGAAGGACGCGGGGCTGATCCAGGCCTACGCGAACAGCGTCGGCGCGCCCGTCCCCGGCGTCGCGACGGCCCGCCACTACATCGACGAGGCGATGGCCGCCGGCTTCGGCGGGGAGAACGCCTCGGCGCTGATCAAGGCGATCGCCGCGGAGGCCGACGTCGACCTGACCCGGCGCTGACCCTCCGCCCCGGGGTGCCCCTGCCCGGCCGTGACGGCCGCCGCAGGGGCTCCCCCGGCACCCTCCCCGTCCCGGCCGCGCCGCGTGCTTCACTGGAGGGATGACCACGCGTGACGACCACATCGCCGACTTCGCCGAGTTCCTGACCGCCTCCCCCTCCTCGTACCACGCGGCCGCCGAGGCGGCACGGCGCCTCGAGGGAGCCGGATTCACGGGGCTGGACGAGACGCAGGCGTGGCCCGCGGGGCCCGGCCGGTACTACGTCGTCCGCGACGGCGCGATCATCGCCTGGCACCTGCCCGAGGGCTCCGGGGCGACCACGCCCTTCCGCATCCTGGGCGCCCACACCGACTCCCCCGGCTTCATGCTCAAGCCCCGGCCGACGATCGGCTCGAAGGGCTGGCTGCAGGCCGGCGTCGAGATCTACGGCGGCCCGCTGCTCAACTCCTGGCTCGACCGCGAGCTCGAGCTGGCCGGGCGCGTGGTCACCCGCGACGGCTCGACGCGCCTGCTCCGGACCGGCCCGCTGCTGCGGATCCCGCAGCTCGCGATCCACCTCGACCGCACGGCGAACGAGGGACTCACCCTCGACCGCCAGAAGCACACCGTCCCCGTGTTTGGCGTCGGCGACGCCTCCGAGGTCGACCTGCTCCAGCTGCTCGCCGCGCACGCCGGGCTCGACGACGCCTCCGACATCGCCGGCTACGACCTGCTCACCGCCGACACGCAGGAGCCGCGCCGCTTCGGCCTCGACGAGATGTTCCTCGCCGCCGGGCGGATGGACGACCTCAGCTCCGTGCACGCCGGCCTCGTCGCGCTCCTCGCGGCGAGCGCCGATCCCGCGGCGCCGCCCGCGCACATCAGCGTGCTCGCCGCCTTCGACCACGAGGAGCTCGGCTCGGCGAGCCGGTCCGGAGCGAGCGGGCCGTTCCTCGAGGACGTCCTCTCGCGCATCGGCACGGCCCTCGGCGCCGGTGTCGACGAGCGCGCCCGGGCGATCGCCGCCTCCTGGTGCCTCTCGGCCGACGCCGGCCACTCCGTGCACCCCAACTACTCCGAGAAGCACGACCCGTCGAACCAGCCGGTCGCCGGGAAGGGGCCGCTGCTCAAGATCAACGCGACGCAGCGCTACGCGACGGATGCGCGCGGTGCGGCGCTGTGGGCGGGCGTCTGCGAGCGCGCCGGGGTCGGGTACCAGGAGTTCGTCTCGAACAACTCGGTGCCGTGCGGATCCACGATCGGCCCGCTGACCGCGACCCGGCTCGGCATCTCCACGGTCGACGTGGGAGTGCCGCTGCTCTCGATGCACTCGGCGCGCGAGCTCGCCCACGTGGACGACCTGGTCGCCCTGACCGCGGCGATCGAGGCGTTCTTCACTCCCTGAGCCGGGTCCGGCGCGACCGGGGCACCGCGGCCTGGAGCACCCGCCGGACGAGCCCCTGCGGCTCCGCTCAGTCGCCGGGCGGCCGCCGGCGTTGCTGCTTCGTCTCGGAGCGCTGCTGCTTCGCGGCGAGCCGCCGGCGGGTGGAGCCGCGCGTGGGCCGGGTCGGGCGCCGCGGGGCGGAGGGAGGCGCGAGGGCCGCGGTGATGATCCCGCGGAGCATCTCGAGGGCCGTCTCGCGGTTGCGCAGCTGCGAGCGCTCCTGCGCCACCGTGACGGTGACCGCCCCGGAGACGAGCCGCCTCCCGAGGCGCTCGAGCAGGCGCGAGCGCTGCTCGTCCGAGAGGGCCGTCGACTCCTCGACGCTCCAGGTGAGCTGCACGCGGCTGTCGGAGGTGTTCACGTGCTGCCCGCCGGGCCCGGAGGAGCGCGAGAACCGCCACTGCAGCTCCGATGCGGGGACGACGAGCCCCGGCCGCACCTCGAGATCCATGCGGCAAGCCTGGCACGCGCCCGCCTCCGAGCGGGAGCGCCGGCGATCCGCTCCCGGGTGCGGTGTCCTCTTGCGGACGTGTCCGCTACAGGCTCTTGTCCCCGCCGTGGTCACGTCCCGACACTGGAGAGGTGCCCGGGCGGGCGCATCGGCCGACTCCTCAGGGCCACCCGAAGGCGTCGAGGGGTCGGCCGCACGGCTCGGTCCCGCGGGGGCTCAATCGCGCGGCACCGTCTCGGCGAGGTCGATCTCGCCGTCGTCCAGCGCTCCCGGCTCGAGCGCCTCCGGATCGACGAGCACCGACTCGCCGGCACCGGCGTCGCCGTCGCGGGTGCGCGAGTCCGCCGCCCACGCCGTGCCGAGCGCGAAGAGCGTCGCCACTCCGTAGTGCTCCATCGCGGCGGCCACGCGGCGGCGGCCGGTCCGAGGGTTCATGCCGAGCCGGTGCGACGCGGTCTCGAGCGTGACGCCCTGGCGCATCAGCCGGAGCAGCGGCAGCCAGCTCTGGTCGACGGCGCCGATCGGAGCGGCCTGCCGCCACAGGACCTCGAAGTACGACTCGACCAGCCCGGCCAGCGCCGCATGGCGCACGCCGAGCACGCTGGTCGGCTTCGTCTCGCCCCACTCGAACGGGACGGCGAGGTGGTCGCCGTCGACCCAGAACCAGCTCGGCGGGCTCTCGAGGAGCCGGTACTCGACGCCCGCCGCCTGGTACGCCTTCACCCGGGCGAGCACCCGCGGGTCGCGCGCGCCGGCGGCCGGCATGATGACGCGCACCCGGTCCTTCGCCGCGAGCGCGTGCCCGAAGCGGATCGCCCGCTCCGTCGGCGGGTCGAGGAAACGCTCCACGTTCGGGAGCACCGCCACGAGCGAGCCGGAGTCGCGGCGGACGAGGTCGAACCAGAGGTCCTCGGACGCGTGCGGACCGTGGCGGAGGAGGGTCGGCACGGGATCCGACGTGTCCTCGCCGACCCGCCAGGCGCCGAGCAGCATCGGCAGGCCCGCGACGACGCGCTCGATCCCGTCCAGGGACTCCCTGCCCGCCCGCCGCGCCGACTCGGTGTGCCGGGCGATGGCCGCGGCCGCCCACTCCATCGGCGCCGGGAAGTCGAGCTGCTCGCCCTCGCCGCCCATGAGCCCCCGGCCGCGGAGCCGCTCGATCGCCGCGGCGACCTCGGCCTCGTCGATGTGGGTCAGCTCCGCCGCGTCGGCCAGCGTCGCCGGCCGTCCCCGCAGCAGCGCAGCCAGGAGTCCGTCGTCGTCCATGCGTCTCCTTCGCCGTGGGCCGTCACCCGAGGGTGCCGTCTCCGCGGTCGAGGAGCAAGGGACGCGCGGCGGACGGCGGGGAGCGGCCAGGCGGGGGCGGGGGATGAACTCGTGACGAGCACGGACCTCGGCTCACCTGAGGAGACCGTCCGGAAGATCAGGGCCGTCCCTGGTTCTCCGTCTTGATGCCTCCCCAGGCCTACTGTTCTGCGACGTCCCGTACGCGACCGGACTCCGAGCCCTTGAGAGAGGAGACGTCTGGTCGACTTCAGACGCTCGGGCTCCCGTCGTCGAGGTCCTCGTGGTGGCGGTCGACGTATCCAGCCATGCCGGGGACCGTGAAGGCGATCTGGCCGTGCTCGGGTGAGTAGACCAGTCCTTTGCTGATGAGCGCGGCACGGTAGGGCCCGAGGCTGGTTGTCGGGATACCCATTCGCTGCGTGACGAGAGCGGTGGAGGAGGGTCCCTCACCGTCGGCTGCCATGGCGCGGAGCATTCGTCGCTCTGAGCGCGTGGCTCGCTGCCATCGTGAGCGGAAGAATCCGGCATCGAGCTGTTCGGTCCCGTACTGCACTGCTGCCGTGGCGTCGGCCAGAGTGACAAGACGACTGGAGAGGTTCCATGCGGCCTGCCCGTACTCCTGAATGAAGTACGGGTAGCCGCCTGCGGCTTCGAGGAGAATCTCGAGCGCATCGGGAGCGAACTCAGCGCCGAGCCGCTCCGCGGGCTCTCGGAGAGCGTGCGCCGCATCGTCGCGAGAGAAGGTGCCTATCTGTCGGTAGTTGAAGAGGCGCTCGGCGTACGAACGCGTCTCGGTGAGGACACGGGGGAGATTCGGGAGGCCGGCGGCGATGATGTAGAACGGCCACTCCCGCTGGTTCGCCGCATGCTGAGCGGCGATGAGCGCACCCATCGTCTCCGCATCGAGGTCCTGCATCTCATCGACGAACACACCGAAGGCACGACGACGCTCCCCCAGAGCGGTGGAAACGTCTTCGACGAGCTCGAGGAGGTCGACTTCAGCGTCGCCGGAGTCGGCACGTCCGTCGTTGAGTGCGACTCCGAGTTCGATCCCCGTTGCACCGACCTTCGCATTGAACGAGGAGATCGTGCCGAGTGCTTCTCGCATCAGCGCCGTCGGCTTCGAGCGGGTGAGCTTGCGAGCGGACACGACGAGCTCTCGAGCCAGGGCACGCCGTACGGCCCGCGCGCCGCCTTCATCCCGACGCGCCTCGAGGCGCACCGTGAGCCACTCGAACGACTCCGCCATGCGGTGCATCTCGTTCAACAGCACCGTCTTGCCGACGCCGCGGAGGCCCGTGAGGACGATGCCGCGATCGCTCATTCCATGCGTGACACGAGCGCGGATCGTGTCGAACGCTTCGAGCTCGCCAGTCCGACCAACGAGCTCGGGCGGCCGCCGACCGGATCCAGGGCTGTAGGGGTTCTGCTCAGGCAACATCTAGCCGATGATAGTCACCTCTAGCCGAAACCTAATTCATCGCTATCGACTGCAATCGTCCGCGCCGGCGCCACGTGGTGGCGACCATGCGATGCTGCGAACCCCCGTTCCAGCTTCCCTTCGAGTCGCCGCCGGGCAGCGCATCGGACCCTGCACGCTGAAGGGCGAGCGCGAGCCATGTCCGCTCCGACCGAGGATCGGCTCGCGCCGTCGATCCGGGTTCGGCCGGGCGCATGCTGCTGCGGTCACTCGGACAGCAGCGGGATCGAGCGGCCCACGCGCCTGCCGTACTCGGCGATGGCGCGGCCGACGGGGAGCCGCTCGGCCTCGTAGCGCTCGAGCGCCTCGTCGACCGGGTGCCGCGCGAGGGAGGCGGCGAGGGCCAGCGCGTCGCCCGCCGCCTTGGCCGCGCCCATGGCCGTGTGCGGCCGCACCGTCACGGCGGCGTCACCGAGGAGGGCGACCCGGCCGCGCACCGTCCGCGGCGGGACGTAGTCGACGATCGCCTGCAGGAAGGGCTGCGACTCGGCCAGGACGGCAGCCGCGAAGGGCGGCGGCAGGCGGTCGACCGCGTCCTCCTCGAGCCGGCGGCGGAGATCGTGGGCGAGATCGCCGGGCGCGAGGGACACGCTCTCCGGCGGACGGCCGGACGCCGTCATCACTCCGCGGAGGGCGTCCTCGGAGAGGGGCCGGTACCAGACCCAGTTGTAGCGCCGTCGGCCGGGCTCCACCTCGCCGGCTGGTCCGGGGACGAGGTAGCCGAGCATGTGCTCGCCGGGCGCGGTGTAGAAGGCGAAGCGTCCGAGCAGAGTCGCCGCGGCCTCGGCGGGGAGCGCCGACTCCGGGATCAGCCCGCGCCAGGTCGAGTAGCCGGCGTAGCGGTTCCCCGGCGCCTCGGGCGCGACCGCCGCGCGCATGACGGATCCGAGGCCGTCGGCTCCGATGACGACGTCGAACTCCAGGCCGCTCCCGTCGCGCAGCTCGACGACGACCGGGTCCGTCCCGACCGAGGGGCGCACCCCGGCGACGGCGTGGCCGAGGAGGTAGCAGTCGGCGGGGAGCCGCGAGCGGAGCGTGTCGTAGAGGTGGTCCCACGACACCTGCGTCTGCGGGGAGGGGTCGCGGCCGATCACGCGCCCGGAGCGGTCGAGGGTGATCCGCTCGTGCGCGACGACGCCGACCCGCGCCTCGTCGTCGCGGCCGATCGCGTGCAGGAGGTCGATCAGGTCCTGCTGAGCCACCAGCCCGGCGCCCCGCCGCGACAGGCCCGTCGCCGACCGCTCGAGGACCGTCACGCGGTGCCCGTCGCGGACGAGCAGGGCCGCGGCGAACAGTCCGCCGATCGAGCCGCCGACGATCCCGACGTCGAGCGGGCGCACCGCTCCTCCTGCTGCCATGAGCGCGACCGTACCGGCGAGCGCGCGGCGCCCGTTCCTACAGACGGCGGAACAGCGCGGCCTCAGGTGCGGTCGTCCGCGCGTAGCGACCGGATCATCCCGCGGAGCAGGCGCGCCGCCGCCTGCCGCTCCTCCTCCGTGAGCCCCTCCAGCATCCGCAGCTCCACCCCGCGGACGGCGGCGGACGCCTCGGCCAGGCTCCGGCGTCCGCGCTCGGTGAGCCGGGCGGGGAGCGCCTTGCCGACCGGAGCCGCGTCGGGGCGGATGACGACGCCGTCGCGCTCGAGGGTCTGCAGCAGGACGTTCATCGACTGCCGGGTGACGAAGGCGCCCCGCGCGAGCTCCGAGTTCGAGAGGCCCGGCCGCTGGGCGAGGAGCTCGAGGCAGGAGTAGTGGGTGACCGTCATCCCGAGCGGGCGGAGCACGGCCTCCATCGCCGCGCGCAGGGCGCTCGACGCCTCCTTGAGGAGGTAGCCGAGCGAGGTCTCGAGGTCGATGCCGTCTTGACTCATGTCAGTATTCTGACATACGCTCCTGTGTGTCAGAAAGCTGACACAACTGAGGAGGAACCCCATGCCCGTCACCGGCCCCGACTTCGTCTCGCTCCAGGTCCGCGACCTCGCGGCGTCCCAGGCGTTCTACGAGCAGTACCTCGGCCTGGTCCGCTCGCCCGCCGGCCCGCCGCACGCCGTCGTCTTCGCGACGACTCCGATCGCCTTCGCCCTGCGCGACCTCGCGCCCGGCACCGACCTCGACTCCGCCTCCCGCCCCGGCGTGGGCGCCGCGATCTGGCTGCACGCGACCGGCGTGCAGGAGATCCACGACGCGCTCGTCGCCGACGGGCACCCCGTCGTCGCGGCTCCGATCGACGGCCCGTTCGGGCGCACCTTCACCTTCGCCGACCCGGACGGCTACCACGTCACCCTGCACGACCGCGCCTGAGCGGGACGGTGCGGACCGCGCCTGAGCTGAGCGGGCAGAGCGGGACGGGACGGGGCAGAGCGCCTCAGCCCATCGCGCGCAGCTGGGCGGCGAAGAGGTGCAGCGACCGGTCGACCTCGGGCAGCGCCGGCGTCCGGTTGAGGTGCCCGTGGGGCATGCCGGCGGCCAGGTGCCCGGTCACGGCGACGCCCGCCTCCGCGAGCTGGCGCAGGAGCAGCTCCGCTGACCCGCGCAGCTCGTCGTACTCGTTCACGACAACCGTGACCGGAGGCAGACCCGCCAGCGGCGCGGAGCCGGGCAGCGCCTCGACGGGGAGGTCGGAGATCCGCCCGAGGTAGGTGCGCACCATGCCCTCGATGCTCGACGGAGGGAAGCGGAGGACCGGCGGCAGCTCGCGCAGCTCGGCCGCGATCGCGTCGTCGACGGCGGGGTTGGGGAAGTGGGCGAAGGGGTAGGCCAGGAGCACGTGCTCCGGCAGCCGCGCACCGGCGTCGCGCTCGCGGAGGACCGCACCGAGGGCCAGGGCCGCTCCCGCGCTCGCGCCGCCGATCGCGACGGGCGTGGATCCGGACTCCGTGCTGCGGAGGTGCCGCCAGGCGGCGTGCACGTCGTCGAGCGGGACGGGGTAGCGGACGTCGGGGCCGGCGAGCCGGTAGTCGACGGAGACGACCCGGGCCCGCGCCCGGTGGGCGAGCTCCGCCGCGACGACGTGCGACTCGCGCATGTCGACGCTGCCGGCGGCGAATCCTCCTCCGTGCACCCAGAGCAGAGCGCGCTCGGGCGCGGCGGGCGAGTACACGCGCAGCGGGACCGGTCCGTGCGGGCCGGACGCCGTCTCCGTGACGACGTCGATCCCCTCGGGCAGCGACCAGGGCCCCGGATCCTCCTCGAACGCGGCCATGCGGGCGGTCTGCTCGGCGTCGAGCGGATACGCGAGGCCGGCCAGGAGGGGCAGCCGGGCGGCGAGGTACGGATCGAGCGGCATCGGCGCCTCCTGCGGGGTCGGGGTCGCGGACCACGCTAGCCCGGCCGCGGGTCCTCGAGCGGCGCCTGCTCAGCCGCGTCGCTGCAGGAGCAGCACGCCGTCCAGGAGCACGGCTGCCGTGCCGTCGGGAGCGGTCACGGCGCGCTCCCTCGTCTCGACGAGCTCCGCGGTCCACTCGGCGGGGTCGAGGGCCAGCTCGGCGAGCTCCTCCTCGGGGCCGACGAGGTGCATCGCTCCGTGGCGGTGGTCGTCGCCGCTCGCCCACGGCGGGGGCGCGGCGTGCGAGACGACGGCGAGGCGGCCGCCGGGAGCGACGACGGAGGCCGCCCGCCGCAGCACGTCGATCCGCGGGAACTCGGCCATCGAGTGCAGGAAGCTCGCCGTCACCAGATCGAACTCCCCCACGACCGGCCAGTCCTCGGCGAGGTCGGCCTGCACGAAGTCCACGTCGGCGCCCCGCTCGGCCGCGGCCGCGCGCGCCCGGCCCAGCGCCGTCTCGGAGAGGTCGAGCCCGGTCACGCGCCAGCCGAGCGACGCCAGCCACAGCGCGTCCGCCCCCTCGCCGGCGCCGAGGTCGAGGGCGCGGCCCGGCGGCAGCGAGCCGACCAGCCCGACCAGCGTCGCGTTCGGCCGGCCCGACCAGATCCGATCGGAGTCGGCGTAGCGCGCCTCCCACTGCTCGCGTGCGGTGCGCATGCTGCTCCTCGTCCCCGGGCGCAGGGGCACCCGCGTCGAGGATGCCGCGCCGCCGCTCCGGCCGCCAGCGCTCGTGCCGAAGCGGCACGGGCACCCGTCCCCGCGGACGACACGGCCGGACGGAGCCGCGGCGCCGCGCGGACCCGCCGGACGTACTTCCCCGACACGCCCCACGCCGATTAGCGTCGGTGCATGGCCCTCCGACTCGAAGAGATCATCGTCGACTGCACCGACTTCCGGACCCTCGGGCACTGGTGGCAGGAGGCGCTCGGCTGGGACGTCGTCGACGAGGACGAGGACGGCATCGAGTTGCTCGCCCCATCGGGCCGCGGGCCGAGCCTGCTCTTCCTCGACGTGCCCGAGCGCAAGACCGTGAAGAACCGCCTGCACCTGGATTTCGTGCCGGACGACCAGGAGGCGGAGGTCGCGCGGCTGGTCGGCCTGGGGGCGACGCGGTCCGACGTCGGGCAGGGCGAGCAGTCCTGGGTCGTGCTCGCCGACCCGGAGGGCAACGAGTTCTGCATCCTCTCGGCGCGGGAGTGAGAGCGCTTCCACTTTCCGGGACGGTTGTCGGGAAAGCGCTTCCATGCGCACGCATCGAAAAAGAATCTGAGAAGTCAAGGGTAGAACGATCGTTCTCGACTCCCTAGCATCGCCTCCGACGCGTTTCCCGACCGGGAGCGCGCGGAGCCGAGGAGTCACCGTGACCACCTACGACAGACCCGTCGCCGCCGTCGGCATGACGCAGTCGCAGCAGCAGGGCGAGCTGCTCGCAGGCCGCGCCCTCGAGAACCGCGCCTTCGGCCTCTACGCGTACGCCTACCGCCTCACGCTGTCGGACTCCGCGGCGAGCGCCGCCCTCCGCCACGCGGCGGTCACCGTCCGCAGCGGACGGCCGCAGGGACTCGACGACACGGGCGCCCTCGACCTGATGCGCTCCGAGGTCGGGCGCGCGAGCGTGCAGCGCGGCGGCTCCGCGATGGAGCGCGCCGAGCAGGCCCCCGCGGCGATCCGCGAGGACGACCTGCTGCGCTCGGGCTTCCACCGCCGCCTGCACGCCCTGCCGACGCTCGAGCGCCAGGCCTGGCTGCTCCGGCACACCGGCGGCCACGACGTCGACGCGATCGCGGCGATGCTGCAGGAGCCGGCGGAGCGCATCCGCTCGGCCCTCGCCTCGGCCGCCCGCACGCTGGTCGAGGGCGAGCTGGCCGAGAGCGAGTCCGCGGAGTAGCGCGGCACGAGGTGCCCGAGAGACGCCGGGTCGAGCCGGCGGCGCCCCTCAGGCGTCTGGGACCCGGCCGCGACTCGGCGCGACCGGGAGGACGGGGTCAGTCGAGGTAGTCGATGTCGTCCCACGGCTGGTGGACGTCACCGGTGTCGCGGTCGTCGTCCGGCACCTCGAGCTCCTCGAAGATCACCGGAACACCCGTCGAGATCAGGACGCTGACCTGGCGGTTGCCCACGATCACGAAGTCGACGAGGCCTCCTCCGGCCTGCGTCGCCTCGGTCGCCGACCGCTTCAGCTCGGCGACGTCGGTCCCCTGGGACAGCCCGTAGGTCTTGCCCTCGATGGTGACGGTGGTGCGGATCATGTGGCGCTGCTGCTCCTCGGCTCGATGGGTTCAGCGTACGAATCGCGACAGAGCGCTGCCAGGCCTTGCGGTGGACGCCCGCGGCTGCCACGGGTGAAGTGGCCGGCTGAGGCGAGCGGCGTCCGGAGCCGAGGTCGGAAGCAGCGTGACGGGCCGCTCGGGCGGATCCGCCGCTCCTGACCTCGGTTCCGGACACCGGGCGGCGGAGTCAACCGGGCGCGCTCCACGGAGCTCCCGCCGTAGCGTGGAACCTGTCCGCACGTTCCGCATCCAGCGACAAGGAGGATCCGATGACCGAGAAGAACACTCCCGAGGACCCGCAGACCACCGACCCCGAGCACGTCGACCCCGAGACGGCCACCGACCCCGAGGGCGACCCGGTCGAGAACCCGTCGGGCTGACGCCCGCACCGGAACGGCCCGCGGCCACCGGGACACCGCTGAGAAGGCGGAGTCCCGGGGGTCGCGGGCCGTTCCCGTGTCCGGCGCCGCCATACTGACGGAGTGCAGGCCGAGGACGACGAGCGCAGGGATCTCGAGCGGATCCTGTCGGCCCGACCCCGCGACGACGGCGCCGACCGGGACGAGCGGCGCGAAGCGCTGCGACGGCTCGGCGAGCTGGAGGCGGAGGACGCGCCTCCCGGAGTGACGCGGTCCGGCGCGCAGACCGGCGCCGCGCCGTCCGGAGCGCAGCCGGGCGCGGCGCATCCCGGGACGGCGACCGACTCGCGTCTCCCCCTGCCCGCGACCGCACTCCCGCTGTCGGCGACCGCCGGCTCCGAGACTGCGGAGGCGCCCGCCGAGCACCCCGACCGGCCGGCCCCGCGGACGCCGCACCCGCGCCGCCGCCGCCTCGTGCTCGCTGCCGCGATCGTCGGCGGAGCCGCGGTCGGCGCGATCGTCCCCACCGCGCTCCTCCTCCCTCCGCCCGCGGACCCCGTCGCCCCGCCGACCGCCTCCGCGGATCCCGCCGACCGCTTCGCCGCGCTCGTCGAGGGCTGGGAGCCGACCACCGACGTCCCGCCGGGCCTCGCCCTGCTCGCCGGGGAGGCCGTCGTCTACGGCTCCGGGTTCGACACCGCCGAGAACGACCGCCTGCTGATCACCGAGCCGAACGGCACCACGGTGTGCCTCGCCGTGCAGCGCCCGGACGCGTCCTTCTTCGCCGGCTGCACCGGCTCGGAGGCGTTCTTCGCCGGGGAGCCCCTCCGGGTCAGCGGCACGACGCTCCGCGGCGGCGCCCCGGTGTACACGCAGATCCTGCTCCGCCCGGACGGGACGATCGAGGGCGGCTACCAGCTGGTGCCGGAGCCGCCGCAGCCCGAGGCGGAGGAGTCCGGAACGGTGGAGTCCGGGTCACCGGACCCCGCGACCAGCGAGCCCTGAACCGCCGGGCCCGCGACCAGCGAGCCGTGAGCCTGCGACCAGCGAGCCGCTAGGCGCGCGTCGCCTCCGCCGCGTCCGCGATCACCTCGGCCGCGGACGCCGTCCGCTCCCACACCGCGCGCTGCCGCTCGGCGCCCGTGCCCCGCGCCAGGACCCGCTCGACGCCGCACGCCGCGACCTCCTCGTCGCCCGACTCCGCCAGCGCCCGACCCGCGTGGTCGAGCAGGCGCGCCAGTACCGCGGAGGCGGGGGCCGGGCAGCCGTCGACCGGATCGATGAGGTCGCCGGTCGTGCCGTGGCGGCTCGCCAGCCAGGAGGAGACGGCGATCACCGGAGTCGGCAGCGGCACGGGCGGGACCCCGGCGCCCGCGTCGCGCACGGCCGTCTCGGCGAGCGCCCGGATCAGGACGGCGATCAGCGCCGAGTCCTCGGCGTGCAGCGGGACGTCGGCGATGCGCACCTCGACGGTCGGGTGAGCGCGGGAGAGACGGGCGTCGAAGTAGAGCATGCCCTCGTCCAGCAGCACGCCGCAGGAGGTGAGGGAGGCGACGACGCTCCGGTACTGCTCGAGGTCGCCCCAGATCCCGACCGGGCCGGCGGTGGGCCAGCGCCCCCAGGACTGGTAGCGCCAGCTGGCGAAGCCGGTGTCGACGCCGGCACTCAGCGGGGAGTTGGTGCTCAGGGCGAGGAGGGCGGGCAGCCAGCCGCGCAGCCGGTCGAGGACCGCGATCCCCTCCTCCGGCGACCCGATCCCGACATGGACGTGCAGGCCGCAGGTGAACTGCTCGCGGGCGACGAGGCCGAAGCGCTCGGCCATCCGGTCGTAGCGCTCGTCGGCCGAGAGGTGCGGCTCGAACGCGGCGGGGCTGGTCGCGACCGCGACGGCGCGGGCACCGACCTCGCGGGCGGAGTCGTCGGCCAGGCGGCGGCCCTCGCGCAGTCCGGCCAGCAGCGCGTCGTACGTGCGGGCGGGCGAGCCGACCGCCTCGATCTGCTCCGCCTTGAGCTCGGCGGCCAGGGCGACCGCCACGGAGCCGCGCACGGAGCCGAGCAGCAGCGGCGCCGCGGGCGTCGGGAGGAACGTACCGGCGTCGACGAGGAGGTACTCCTCCTCCACCCCGAAGGTGCGGGCACTCACCGGAGCGCCTTCCGCTCGAGTCCCCCGCCGCAGCCCACCCGGTCATCCCACCGTGCCGGGCGCCCGCCGGGCAACCGTCCTCGGCCGATGTTCAGCGTCGGGACGCCCGCGACGCCGGTCCGCGGGCGGGCTGTCAAGGCCGGGTGCAGCGGGGCGCGGAGCGGCAGGATCGGAGCACACCCAGAACCGGAGGTCCCCGTGCCCGACAGCACTCCCGAGCAGGCCGAGTACGACGTCGCCGTCATCGGCGCAGGACCCGCGGGGACGGCCGCCGCCCTCCGCGCCGCGGAGCTGGGAGCGCGCGTCGTCGTGCTCGAGGCCGCGCGCGTCGGCGGCACCTGCGTCAACACCGGATGCGTGCCCACCCGCGTCCTCGCGAAGACGGCGCGGATGATGCGCGAGACCCGCTCCGCCGGCGACTACGGGATCGAGATCGGCACTCCCGTCCTCGACTGGGCCGCGACCGTGCGCCACGTGCACGAGCGCGTCGACCTGGTGCGCTCGATCAAGCGCGAGGCGCAGCGGTTCGAGGAGGCGGGGGTCGACCTGATCCACGAGGGGCGCGCCCGCTTCGTCGACGAGAGCACCCTCGTGCTCGACAGCGGGCGGCGGATCCGCGCGCGCTCGATCATGGTCTGCGTCGGCGGGCACTCGCGGCGGCTGCCGATCCCGGGCGCCGAGCTCGCGACCGTGCCGGAGGACGTGCTCGGGCTGACCGAGCTGCCGCGCCGCGTCGCCGTGATCGGCGGCGGCAACACGGGCGCCCAGCTCGTCACCGTCTTCAACGCCTTCGGCTCGGAGGTGACGCTCTTCGACGTCGCCCCGCGGATCCTGATGACCTCCGACTCCAGCATCTCCGAGCACGTCGCGTCCGCCTTCGAGCGCCAGGGCGTCCGCGTCCGCACCGGGATCGAGACGGTGTCGGGCATCGAGCGGCAGGACGACGGCTCGCTCGCGATCGCGTGGCGCGAGGGCGGCGAGGACCGGACGGCCGAGGTCGACGTGGTGATCATGGCCACCGGCTGGCCCGCCGACGTCGAGGACCTCGGACTCGAGAACGCGGGCATCGAGGTCGTCCGCTCCGCGATCCCCGCCGATCAGTACTTCCGCACGGTGGTGCCGCACATCTTCGCGGTCGGCGACGCGAACGGGCGCGACATGCTCGTGCAGGCGGCGCAGTTCGAGGCGGAGGCCGCCGCCGAGAACGCGGTGCTCGGCGCGAACCGGCGCACGCCTCAGTTCCTCCTGCCCGCGGGCGGATTCACGGACCCTGACTACGCGGGCGTCGGCTTCACGCAGGAGCAGGCCCGCGAGCGCGACCCGCAGTGCGTCGTCGCCTCGGTGCCGTTCTCCAATTTGGACCGCGCCGTCATCGACGACCGCGAGAACGGGTTCCTCACGCTGATCGCCGACCGGCGCCGCGAGCTGCTGCTCGGCGCGCACGCGGTCGGCGAGAACGCGATCGAGGTCGTGCAGTCGGTGACCACGGCGATGGCGGCCGGAGTCGACCTCGCGACCCTCGCGAACGTCCGCTTCGCCTACCCCACCTACAGCGCGGTGATCGGGATGGCGGCGCGCGCCCTGCTGGCCGAGCCGGCGCGCCCGACCGAGCTGGACTGACGCGCTACCCGATCCTCGGAGGCGGCGCCAGCCCCGAACCGGCGGCCCGCCGCCTCCGAACAACTGGAGACGGGCACTCCGCCCGCCCCGCCGAGAGGAACCCCTGTGCCGATCCCCGCTGTCGACTACAACCACGTCCGACTCACCGTCCGCGACATCGCCGTCTCGCGCCCCTTCTACGACTCCGTCTTCGGCTTCGACGTCGCCTTCGAGGCGCCGCCGGCCGACGCGTCGCCGGAGGAGAAGGAGCAGCTGGCGTTCGTGTTCGGCGGCGTGATCTACCAGTTCCCGGGCGGACTGCTCGGCCTGCGCCCCGTCGCGCCCGGCGACGACCGCTTCGACGAGGACCGGGTCGGGCTCGACCACGTCAGCTTCACCGTCCCCGACCTCGACGCGCTGAAGGCCGCCGCGGCCGTGCTCGACGACCTCGGCATCGCCCACGAGCCGATCAAGGACGCCGGCGGCATGAGCCTCCTCGAGTTCCGCGACCCCGACAACATCGCGCTCGAGATCACGTCCCCGAGCTGATCGGAGCAGCGCGCGCACGATCGGGCGGGTCTCACCAGGCCTCCACGCTGATCGAGTAGCGCGCGTATCGAGATCCCCCACGCTCGAAGGGGCGGGTCTCGATCCGCCGTTGCGCCGCTACTCGACCAGCAAGGGTCCCCGCCGTGCTGATCGAGTAGCGCGCTCAGCGCGCGTATCGAGATCCCCGCGCACGCACGGAGAGCGGACTACGGATGCCGCCGTCGGTACGGAGTCGTCGTCGACACCCGGACCAGGCCCGCGCGCTCCAGGATGGGCCGCGAGTACTCGGTCGAGTCGCTGTGCACGAGGGTCTTCCCGAGGGCTCGAGCGGAGGCGGCGCGGGCGGCCGTGACCAGGCCGTAGAGCCCGCGTCCGCGGTACTCCGGCAGCGTCGCTCCGCCCCAGATGCCGGCGAAGGCGGTGCCCGGGACGGGCTCGAGCCGGCCGCCGGACGCCATGCGCCCGTCGACCTCGGCGACCCACAGCTCCATGCCGTCGCCGCGCGCCAGGCGGGCGACGAGCGAATCGGCGATCGACACGTCGACCTCCTCCTCGAAGGCGGCGTCGATCATGGCGCTGAACGCGCGGACGTCCGGCTCGTCGACGACCCGCCGCAGCACGACCCCCTCCGGGACCGGCCGGTCCGAGAGCAGCGCCTCGACCGGGCCGATCATGATCGATTCGGCCTCGTCCGGCGCGAAACCGTTCGCGACGAGCGCGTCGTGCAGGCCGGGGGCCTCGTCGTGGCCGCGGGTCTTCCACTCGACGCGGGTGATGCCGGGATCGGCGTCGAAGTGCGCGCAGGCCGCGGCGACCAGGCGGGCGATCTCCGCGGAGGAGGCGCCGGCGAGGTCGCGGTAGGTGACGAAGCCGCGTCCGCCGGCGAAGGTCACCAGACGCAGAGGCCCCTCGCGCGTCACGGAGACGGCGCTCGGGGTCTCGGCGTCGGAGCGGAGCTGGTCGTCGTAGGCGCGGAGGTAGTCGGAGCTCATCGCCCCGACGCTACCCCCGGACCCGGGCGATCAGGTCCTGGATGAAGGGGATGACGTCCTTCGCCTGGTCGACGCTGGCGAATCCGGTCGCGACGAGCGGCCAGATCGAGCCGATGAGCGTCGCGATGACGGCGGCCACTGCGGCGACCCAGGCGAGGGCCGCGTTGCGGGAGAGGAACGCGACGGCGAGGCAGGCCAGGCCGACCGCGTAGCTGAGGACGATCGAGAGGACGATCGCGCCGACCGGGACGTCGAGCGCCCCGGCCGTGGTGCCGTCGGCCGCGCCGATCAGCCCGAGGACGGGCAGCAGCACGGCGACGACGACCACGAACGAGAGCACGACGCCCGTGCCGAGCGCGATCCAGGCCGCGCGCGGCTTGCGTCGCGCGCCGTACGAGCGGGTGCGCACGGGACTACTCCCGACCGGCGGCGGACGACGCGCGGTCGTCCTCGGAGCGGTGGGCGTCGTCGGACGCGGCGTCGCGATCGGCCGCGGCCTCGTCGCGCTCGACGTGCTCGGACTCCTCCGCAGGAGCGACCTCGACGGTCGCGGTGCGGGGGTCGCCGTCGTCGTCGACCGGCTCGACCTGGACGCGGACCACGAACTCCGCGGTCTCGACGACGGCCGGAGCCGCGTGCGTCTCGACGCGGGGGTCGTCCTCGTCGCGCTCGGCGGCGCGCTCGTCGTCGGCCGTCTTCTGGGCGGCTGCGCGCTCGTCGCGCTCGTCGCGCTCGTCGCGCTCGTCAGCCGCGCGGTCCATCGCGTCAGCGGCGTCGTCGGCGGCGTCCGCCAGACGTCCGCGGGCGGAGTCGACGGCACCGGAGACGGCGTCGCGAGCGTTCCCGGCGGCCTCCACGGCGGAGTCGCGGGCGTCGGACACGGCGCGCTTGGCGGTGTCGACGAGCGGCTCCTCGTCCTCCTCCGGCTTCTCGATCGGGTCGAACGGGCCGTGTACGTCGGTCGCCTCGACGTTGACGACGACGTGGCCGCCGGCGACCGGCTCCGCCACGCGCTGCACCTGATCGCGCACGGCGTCCAGGACCTCGCGGACGGGGTGGGGGTACTCGACGACGAGGTCGATGTCGACGGTGGTGACGCCGTCGGCCTTCGAGACCGTGACTCCGGGGACGGTGCTGGTGCCCAGCACGCGGCGGGAGGCGCGGTCGAGGCCGCGGGCGACGGCTCCACCGAGGTGGTGGACGCCGGCCACGCGCTGGGCGCTCTCGCCGGCGGCGGTCGCGACCCGGCTCTCGGTCGACTCGGGCTCGGACGGCTTCCCGTCGCGGCGGGCGGACTCGCGCCGGCTCTGCTGGTTCGGGGTCGGCTGCTCATCGGTGCGGATGCGCTCGACGGTGCCGGGCTCCATCGGATCGGACATGGGGTGCTCCTTCAGAAAGACTTCCATCCCGCCTGAGCGGGGCTCTCCGGCCCTCCCGATCGGGAGGGCCGGACGGTGGTGCCGGCGGCTACTGCACGCGGGCGGTGCCGCTCATCTTCGTCCGCAGACCGCTGACGATCTGGATGACGACGGGCGTCTCCTCGCCGAGGAGGGCGTCCCACTGGCGGACGGCCTGGTCGACCGTCTGCCGGGTGCGGGCGGGCGAGGCGCCGCGGCGGGTATGCGCGGTGACGCGCAGCACCTTCTGGTGCTTGATCTCGAACGCGGTCACGTCGACCGCGACGATGGACGGCTCCTGCGACAGTGCCTCCTCGAGGACCTGCTCGGCGACCTTCGCGTCGATGGTGACGGAGCCGCCGGTGGGCGTCCCCGCTCCCTCTCCGGAGCCGACGCGCAGCAGCGTGGCGGTGCGGCCTCGGCCCTGGCGCACGATGAAGCGCACCAGCAGCAGGATGAGGACGAGCGCGACGACCGCGATGACCCAGAGGATCCACGGGGTGCCGCCCGATAGGGCCTGGCTCGTGGGGTCGGCCGCGTCCTGCGCGGCGGTGGACACGTTCTCCTGCACCTGCGGGAGCAGCGACCCCACCGCGACGGCGCCGCCGGCGAGGAGGAGGACGAGGCCCACGACGAACAGGAGCAGCCGGTTGAGGAATCGGTTCGTGGTGGTCATCAGCGGACCGTTCCCTTCTCGGACAGGCGCACCTTGGAGCGCAGGCGCGGGGTGCAGTCGAACGTGGCGAGCTCGGCGTCGACGGCCTCGCGGATCGGCGTGACGTCGATGCTGCGGCCGGAGGTGCGGGAGACCGTCACGTCGACGACGCGGGATCCGACCGACACCGACACGTTGTCGGGGTCGACGTCACCGGCGTAGCCGGCGGTGCGGGCGACGGCCTGCGCGATGACGCGGTCGTCGACGATGGCCGCGGTGCGGTCGGTGCTGACGGCGCGACGGCCGCGCCGGCCGGGCTTGAGCGACACGACGATCAGGACGAGCCCGATCAGCGCGAGCACGGCGCCGGCGGCGGCGGTCAGCGCGATGGGCGCTGCGGCCGCGTTGAGGAGCGAGGACGCTCCGTCCTGCGGGGCCACGAGCAGCGCGGGCTGGCCGAGGACGGCGAGGACCGCCTCCGTGCCCAGCCACGCGAACAGGAGGATGAGCAGGACGGCGAGGACGATCGCCGATCCGGAGCGGGACGAGTGCGTCTCGCGCCGCACCAGGCGCGGGTAGAGCGCCCGGCCGACAGTGGTGGGAGTCGTCACGACACCCTCCTTCGTTCTCGGAGGTCGGCACCGGTGATCCGGAGGTCGACCCGGCCGATCGTGGAGCCCGTCAGTTCGAGGCAGCGCGAGCGGATGGTCGTCTGCGCCCGGCTGAGTCGGTCCAGCAGCGTCCCGGAGGAGCGGCGGCCCGTCTCGCCCAGGGGCGTGACGTGGATGGGGGCGTGCGCGACGACGTGGAGGCGTCCTCCCTCGTCGTCGAGCTCGACGGACACGTCGGACGAGTTCACGTCCAGCGCCTCCGCGGTGACGGCCGACACGACTCGGCGCACGGCGCGCGAGCTGATCGTCGTGCGGCCGTGGCTGGCCTCGTCGGCCATCACCGCCGCGGTCACGAGGACCGCCGCCCGCGGAGGGTGTCGCCGAGGGAGCGCAGGTCGAGCTTGCCCTCGACGACCCGCCCGACGCCGTAGCCGATCGCCATGGCGAGGGCGACCCAGAGGAGCGCCCAGAAGCCGAAGACGAGGGCGGTCAGCGCGAGGACCGCGCCGAGCACCAGGCCGATGTGGGACGGAGTCACTTGACGCGGCTCTCGGTCTCGTCGTCCTTGTCGTCCGAGGGGATGAAGACGTCGGAGATGGTGACGTTCACCTCGGCGACCTCCATGCCGACGACCGAGGAGATGGCCTCGGAGACGGCGGAGCGGATGCTGTCGGCGAGCTTCTGCAGCGCGACGGGGTACTCGGCGACGACGGTGATGTCGGCGGCGACCTGCTTCTCGCCGACCTCGACGGAGATGCCCTGGCCGCGGTCCTGCGCGTTGATCGCGTTGCGGATGGCGCCGATGGCGCGGGCGGCGCCGTTGCCCAGGTCGTGCACGCCGGGGACCTCGCGGGCCGCGATGCCGGCGACCTTCTCGACGACGCCGTCGGCGATCGTGTTCTTGCCGGCCGAGGTGGCGGTGCCGTGCTTGGCCGAGGAGGCGTTGGCGAGGCTGGTGGGGGTGACGTTGGTCATGATCTTCTCCAGATGGTCAGAGGTCGTGGCCGGGGCCGCGGTGCTCACGATCCGTGGCACATGATGAAGACGTGGTCCGGGGCTCGGACGTCCCGGTGGCTCAGCCAAGGTGCAGGGAACGTCGAGCGGAGATGCGTTTCGCGGCCACCGGCGTCCACAGGCTCCTTCGGCGCACTCGCTGAGCGGCCAGCGGAGTGCACAGCCGCGTCAGGCCGCGGTCGCCGTCCCCGCGGGGAGCCGGCGGTCGCGCCGGCGGGTGAGGGCGCGGCGCCAGGCGGGGCTCCACCGCTCCTCGGCGACCGCGTTGAGGCCCCAGGACAGCAGGAGGACGACGACGAAGGCGACGAGTCCTGCTCCGTCGCGGCCGATCAGCGGCCAGAGCGCGCTGACGATCGCGCTGCCCACGACCAGATGGAGGATGTAGAGCGAGTAGCTGATCCGCCCGAGCCAGAGCAGCGGCGCCCATCGCAGCACGGCGGTCCGGCGCCGCATCGCGACGACCGCGACGGCCGCGCAGACGCCGAGGACGACCGCTCCGTCCGGCCCGCCGTGGAGGAGCTGGGCGTTCAGGGCCGCGATCAGAGCCGCCGGCACGGCGAGGAGCTCGAAGCGCCCCTGGCGTCGCGAGAGGAACAGCAGCATCCCGACGCAGAAGAGCGGTCCGTACTCGGCCAGCGTCAGGTTCGCCAGGACCCGGACGGCGACCGGCGCCGAGACGACGTCGACGCCTCCCGAGGCGAGGTGAGCGGCGACGGAGGCGGTCGCGGCGACGCCGAGCCAGACGACCACCAGCACGCGGACCAGCCGATCCGTGAACCGGCACTTCGTGAGGACGAGCACGAGCAGCACCAGCAGGTAGAACTGCATCTCGACGGCCAGCGTCCAGAACGCGCCGTTCACGTTGGGCACCAGCAGCAGCCGCTGCACCATCGTGAAGTTGAGCAGCAGCTCCAGCGGCGTGAGCTCGGTGCCGGGGACGCGGGCGAGAGCGCCGACGACGATCGAGACGACCACCGCGATCCAGTAGGCCGGGTAGAGGCGGCTGACGCGGGAGATCGCGAAGTCCGACGGCCGCCGCGCGCGGTCCGCGGACATCAGGATCACGAAACCGCTGATGACGAAGAAGAGCTGGACGCCGAACTCGCCGAACGGGAGCGCGAAGGATCCCGGCGGTGCACCCGGATGATCGAGCGAGAACGCGGTGGTGAAGTGGTAGACGACCACGCCGAGGGCGGCGAGGCCGCGCAGACCGTCGAGCTCGACGAAGCGTGACGCCACGGCTCCCCCGCTCCGGAGCCCCCGCCCCTCGCTCGAGTGTTCCAGAGCGCTCCGGCCGCCCGCGCGTCGGCCGTCCGTCGTTCCGCGCCGCGCCCGGCACCCGCCTCGACCCGCATCCCACCGGCGGAGGCGCGGGGAGGGCGGCGCTACGCTCCCGGGATGGATGCGGAGCGCGCGGGCGAGGGTATGCCGACCTGACCGAGCGGTTCGTCGCGGATGCGATCGCGTCGGCCTCGCGCATGACCGAGCGCGGACTCCTCCCCGCGGAGGAGCAGCGCGTCAGGCCGAGTGCAGGTGGCGATCGAGCGTCATCCAGTTCTCGCGGCTGAGGCGGGCGGCACCGTCCGTGTCGCCCGCGCGGAGGGACTCCACGATCGCGCGGTGCTGCTCCACGGATCCACGGGCCGCGAGGGAGGCGAAGCGCTGGCGCTCGGCACGGCGGATGAGCGGAGTGGCCTGCTCGAGCACGTCCTCGATCATCCCGTTGCCGCTGAGCCCGGTGAGCACCGCGTGGAACGCGTCGTCGGAGCGCAGCGCCAGCTCGACGTCGCCGTCCGCCAGCGCCCGCGCGAAGTCGTCGTTCGCCGACTCCATTGCGGCGAGCGCCTCCGGAGTGACGGCCGGGCCGGCGAGGCGCGTGGCGAGCTCGTGCATGGCGGCGGCGATCTGCTGGGCGTCGCTGATGCTCTCGGCCGTGGCGGGGGTCACGATCGTCGCCCGGCCGGGCTTTGCCGAGACGAGGCCGACGCGGGCCAGCCGGAGCAGCGCCTCCCGGATCGGCGTCCGGCTGACCCCGAGCCAGGCCTCGAGCTCCTGGTCGCGGAGGCGCTCCCAGTAGGCGCGCGAACCTGATGCCCCCACCGGCGCCGGAGAAGCCTCGCGCTCCTCGATGAGCGAGAGGACATAAGCTCCCACACGTGGCAGCCGGCGCAGTGATGTACAACTTCGCGATACAGCTGGCTGATGTGGACCGCGGCGTCTACGAGGACATCACCTTGCGAGCCGCTCGGCACCCCTCCGAGACCGACGCGTACATGATGACGCGCGTGCTCGCGTACTGCCTCGAATACGTGGAGGGCATCACCTTCAGCGAGGGGATCTCGTCGACGGCGACCGAGCCGGCGGTGCTGGTCCGCGATCTCACCGGCAGGCTGACCACGTGGATCGAGGTGGGCGCGCCAGATGCCGAGCGACTGCACTTCGGGAGCAGACTGGCCGACCGCACGACGGTCTACACGCATCGCAACCCGGAGAAGGTGATCGCGGCGTGGTCCGGCAAGCGCGTCCACCAGCTCGAGCAGATCACCGTGCAGAGCTTCGACCAGGGGTTCCTGGATGCCGCGGTCGCGGTACTCGAGCGCCGCAACACGCTGACCGTGTCGGTCGTCGAGGGGCAGCTGTATCTCGAATTCAACGGCGTGACGTCGAGCAGCGACATCCACGTGCATCAGCCGGGCTGAGCCGGCGCCGAGTGTCACGAGGTCCGTGTCCGGAAGACCGGTCGGAGGACACGATGGAGCAAGACGGCAGAGCACTCGCCGCCGACGAGACCGATGTGCATCACCGGCCCTCACCTGTCGCGAGCGTGCACGTCGGGGCGGTGGTGACCTGGCTGGCGATCTCTCCTCTGGTCACCATCGGGATGACAGTGCCGGCCCTCGTCGCGGACGAGTGGCCTCCTGTTCTGCGGGCCTTCGTCCTGACCGCCGTCGTGGTGCCGCTCGCCGTCTACCAGGTCGTGCCGCGGCTGCTCCTCCTGCACGGCCGGATCGTCGCCTTCCGCGGACGTCGCCGAGCGGCCCGAGGCTGAAGTCGGACGCTGACGACCCTGGGCGCCCAGGGGCTCGAGGCCGCTCCTCGTCGAGTGGGGTCCCGGAAACCAGTCGCGGGCGATGGTCGCGGGGGATGCCTGCTCCTCGACGCTGCGGGTGTTGAGTCCGAGGAGTCCCTCGGGGGGTGAGTTCGGCGCTGATCGAGTCGATGATCCTTCGCTAACGCCGAGGGCCGCTTCCCTGAGGAAGCAGCGTGAGTGGCGGCGGAGTACCGGGCGCTGTGCCGCGGGTGAATGAGACGCTGCGACGACTGGCCGACCAGTGATCCCCAACGTCACGTACGGCGGGGACATGGGCGGTCTCGTGCGCTACCTCGCGGGCGAGGGGCGCGCGAACGAGCACACCGAGCAGCACTTGATCGCGGGGAACCCGGCGATCATGGCGATCATGGCGATGCACGGTGAGAGCGTCCTCGACCAAGCCGAGGCCGCCGCGATCGCGGCAGAGTTGAACGAGTACAAGAACTTCTTCGGCGTCGAGGTGACCCGCCACGAGAAGGTGTTCGACAAGGACTCCGGCGAGTAGATCGGCAGCAAGCGCGTCGCCGCTGACGTCTGGCACTGCTCCCTCTCGCTGCGTGCGGAGGAGGGGCAGCTCACCGATGAGCAGTGGGGACGGATCGCGACCGATTTCGTGGACCGGATGTGGTCCGCCGGCGAGTCCTCCGCAAAGGCGGACTGCCGGTGGATCGCCGTGCGGCACGGGTTGTCGAAGAACGGCAACGACCACATCCACATCGCTGTCTCCGCGGTGCGCGCCGACGGGACGAAGGCGCACGTCGCGTACGACAAGGCGCTCTCGCAGAGAGTCAGCCGGCAGTTGGAGAAGGAGTACGGTCTCGAACCGTTGCACGCGCCCGAGCGTGAGCTGGGGGAGCGCGGCGTGCAGCCCGGCGCGCGCGAGTCAGCGCAGCGCCGCGGCGCTGTCGAGGTCGACGCTCACCGGCTCGTGCGCGCGGTCCGCTCGTCGGCATCAGCGTCAGCGGACGAGGAGGAGTTCGTGCGCCGGATGCGCCAGGCCGGCGTGCTCATCCGCCCGCGCTACGCGGCGGGCCGCGACGACGTCGTCGCCGGCTACTCGGTCGCCTTGCGTCCCGAGAAGGGCACGCCCGTGGTGTGGCACGGCGGCGGGAAGCTCGCCCGAGATCTCACCCTCCCGGAGCTACGGAAGGGCTGGCCGGACTCACCGCAGTCCGCGCAGACAGCGGTCGATGAGTGGCGCGCGACAGCGAAGAACCCTTGGCGCTACCAGCCCGTCGCGCCCGGCCGCGAAGCGACCGAACTCTCCAGCGACCTCTACTCCTCCTACGCCGAGGACATGGGGCGGCTGCACGACTACCTGAGTCGAGTGGACCCCTCCGATCGCGCGACCTGGGCACACGCAGCCCGCGAAGCATCCGGAGCCTACGCCGCATGGTCGAGGCGCCTCGAGTCGACACCCGGGCCGCTGGCCGAAGCGTCACGGACCCTCGCCCGCTCCGCGCATCTGCGCGCGCACGAGTCGACGCCGCGGCCGGCAGGGATGCCGTCGACGGCCGGGACGACGATGCTGATCCTCGCGACAGCCGGAAAGCGAAACAAGGCCGCCAAGGAGGCCATGCTGCTGCGCCAGATCGTGCGCACCACGCGAGCGATCATGGACGCCCACAAGGCCGCCGGCGACGCCCGCCGTACGCGCGAGCTCGCCGGGACGATCCAGAACCAGCTGAAGACGGTCCACGAGGGGTACAGCGCGCAGATCCAGAAGAACGCCTGGGACGCCCTTCCCGAGGACACCCGCCGCGCGCGCGAGACGGTGCAGGCGAGCTTCGCGACCGGGACTCCCGTCCCGACGAAGCTCACGAAGGCTGAGCCGAACGTCACCACGACCGCTGCCCCACAGCGCGGCACCGAGCCGCGCGAGCGCGACGGCCACAACCGCCAGACCGACACCAGTGAAGGGGAGGAATCACTATGACTGACGACGACGGAGGAGTGGAGGAGTCCATCAACTCGTCCGCACGGATCGCGCTCACCATCGCGATCCAGCTCGGCGAGAAGCTGGCCCGCGCATACCAGGAAGCGATGCGCGAAGCGCAGCAGCGCAGCGCCATCGAAGCACGCGAGCTCGCGACCCGCTACGAGGGCGAGCGAGCGTCCGCGCGACAGACGGTGTCCGTCGTCAACGATCCCCAGTGGTGGAATCAGGCGAGCGTGCGCGACGTCGCCCGCGTCGCGGAGACGGCGACCGCGTGGAAGCACGCGGACCCGCAGATCGCGTCCGCCAGTGCCTTGATCGCGTCGGAGGAGAAGGAGCGGTACGGCGTCGACGTCGCCACGCTGCAGGTCATCGCACGCGACACCCCGACCGAGCTGGACCTCGCGAAGCAGTGGGCATCCGCCTCGGCGCCCGAGGGGTACCACCGCCACGACGACAACCGGCTCACGATGCCCGTCGGCGACATCCGCGAGCCCAACCCTTCGGCGGAACGAGCGCTCATCGCGGACTACCGCGCGGCGGTCGCCGGCGACGTCCCCGCGCTCGAGCTGAGTGTCGCGGAGGAGTGGAAGCGCGCCAACGATCCGGTCGGCTACCAGGACTACCGCGTTTGAGACAGCCGTCGCCTTCGATGACCATGGCCGCGCGCGGCCGGCGGAACCAGCGGTGGCTGAAGCCGCGCGCGCGGCTCTCGTGCAGGACTGGCGCACCGACCATAGTCGTGCCATCTCCCGCCACAATAAGACATGAAAACAAAGCCATACACCAGTTGCTACCGCGGCAGGTAGCAACGCTGCAAGCGAGGCCAGAAAACTGCTGGCCGCAACAATCATGATACGACGGGTGAGATCCGGACGCTGTTGGACTATTTCTTGAGACCGCCGTAGATGCGCTCGGAATCTTCCTTGCGCTATCTACTCTTGCGTACTCATTACCTGCACTTTGGGACGGGATGAGATCTACGTCGACTGCAGGCCTGAGCTTGCTTGCTCTCGCCGTGAACACAATCGAAGCCGCAATTTACTTTGTGGGAGGCATTGGCGGTGGGGGCATTGTTCCAGCTGGGCAGGTGGTTCCCGTGTATATCGTTTTTGGTGCGATCGCCGCTCTATCCAATTTTCCACGTTTTCTTAGGGTCGCCTTGCGCCGAGTTCGGAAGCTCGACGGAGGTTGACAGGCTTGACTGTCATCCTCAAGACGCAGGTATTGGTGAGCTATTTGAGGTTCTCAATGACCTCGCGTGTGTAGCCGTTGGGTGCCTCGCCCGTCCACTTCGTCGCGACCAAAGTTAGACCGCGCACGAAGTAGCTTTCGCCGAGTTCGGTGTCGACTCCGTACGCAGCCTGCTCTGCGGGGATGATTTCCGTGAAGTAGTATCTTGTGCCTTCCAAAAACTGTTCGCTCTCGAACTGTGGACTTGAGAAGATGCCCTGCACGGTTGCCATTTCGTCAGGGGTCAACTCGGAGATTTGAGTTCCAATACCGTTGTGCACGCCATCGGAGAACCAGCGGCACTGAAGGTCGTCGCCATGGGCGTCCAAAATCGCTCGCAGTCCGTCGTCTCTGACGCCGATTCCCTCGAATGTGCTCATCGGTACTCCGTCGGGCGGGACGTTCAATTGCAGTCCTAGGACTTCCATCTGAGTGGTCATTTCCGGGCCGTACAGACCTTGGCATGCCGAGGCCTTGAGGGTCAGGATCGCGGAGGCCACGATGGAGGCGGCACGCTCATCGGCCCAAGCGGTAGGCAGCATTAAGGCGAGCGTTGTCAGATGACTAGGCGCACAGGATGACAACGGTGCCACTGCGGTGTTTGCGGCTGACGCCCAATTCTCGAATTGCCAGAGTTCCTTTGATGTCTCGGTGAACTCGTCCTGCAGAGCGAGGTTGCGGTAGAGCTTGTCCGAGTCAGCTGACGTGTCCGTACAGGTGGGAGTCCACGTTCCCAGGGGCTTAGTTGCACCACGTCCTGACACGGACCACGCAAGCGGCCCGACGACCGAGTTCGCGAACTGGTCCGACGCGTAGAAGGCGACGTCGGCAAATTTGAGAATCTTGAACGCTGATGCGACCGACCGAGCGGCACGGTTCAGCTGGATCGCGGCGGCCTGACTGGCGCTGGCCTTCGCAATCATCTGCCGAGACAGCGATTCGAATCGGGCTCCAAATTCGCTATCTGGTCGAAGGGCCTCGTCGGCGCAGCCGCCGATCGTATCCACAACCGCCCGTGTCTGTTCCGCTGTGGTTCTGGGCGTGGCCAACACGAGTTGCTTGCCTCCGCACTCAAACAGGACCTGAATCAGCGCATCGAGGGCCGGGTTGTTGGTTCCGCCAATGCTTAGGGAGTCGAAGCTGAGTGCTAGAACGTCCGCGAGGATCGACTGCCAGCCGACGCTCGACGAGCCCATCACCATGCTCGACCCAGGCGCCGTCGGCCGACCAATTCCGACAGCTTGGGTCGAGAGAGGCGGCAACACCATCGTGTCGCCGTCGTCCAACACAGCGTGCGCGGCGTTGTACACGACCGCGGTGATGTCGTACTTCTCGTCTCCGTTCCATCTCCACGCGAAGTCGTCCGCCGCGTCGTCGAGCTGCATGACCTGCGCGAAGGAGCGATTGTTGCCTACTCGCACCGTGACGATGCTGTCGCGGCTGTCCGGCTCAAAACACACTCGCACGGCGGCATTCGGTTCGTTCTCGTCGGGATCCACAGTGTTGTCGACCCAGTCCGGAAGCACGTCGCCCGTGCACTCCGGCTCGTCGATTCGCTTGCCGGTCAGTTCACCGACCTTCTGCGCGAGGATGCTCGTCCATGCGACGGTGGAGAACTCTTGCACCTGCACCGAGGCGACGCCGTCTGCGACCGTGACAATCTCCTCGCTTGGCTGCCAAACGCGTAGCTCTTCATCCCAACGCACGAGGCTCAGATGCTTCTGTGGCTCCTCGAGGTCGCTGATGTCCCACGTGATAGTCAGCGGCTTGGACAAGTCCACGGTGTGATCGACCTGGACCGGCTCGCTGAACAGCTCGGTGGCGTACTCGTTCTCGACCTGGCCAATCTCGTCGCCGATCTCGACCTTGAGCTCGGAGCCGTCAGGAGTCGCCTCGACCGGCACCGACACTCGCACACCGCCATGTTCGACGGTGCCTCCCTCGACCGACAATGAGGTCGATCCCGAGCTGAATTGAGGCGCCGGATCCACCTCCGTGCTCTGCGCCGCTGACTGCTCTCCTGGCACGCACCCTGCGAGGCAGAGCAGGACTACTAACGCAGCGCTCAGATTGCGTGGGACGGAACTAGTGGAACGCATGTCGGCCTCGCTTCGGGTCGGCGACCAAGCTGTCGTGCTGCCAACCTAGGACACGGCGACTCAACCTGGGGCAGTTGCCAGCACATCTGGAACCGTTGCTTGGTGCGACGGCCTGGCATAACCGAGATCTGTCCGTGCCGCGGGAGCGTGCTGAGACTGCACGATTGCGTCGCAGGTGCAGAGGGATCACGGGATGTATGGGTGCTGTGTGTGGCTGCCCACGGTCCGCGACTGCTGGTTAGGCGCTCGAGTCGCGAGGCTTTTTCGGTGGGCGCTGCGTGTAGAGCGGCGGTTGCAGATCGGGCGGGAACGCACCCGCGGCCGGTGCTTCGTAGGGCCGATTCACCGATTCGGTTCTCGTCCGCGGAGTACGCGAACGGCCCGTCCGGGGAGAGCAGGACACTCATGTGCGGGTCGCAGTGGTTGATCCACCATGCGCTCATACCGGCCTTCGGGTCGGCGCGTGCGGCCTCCCAGGCCCGCCACAGCGCCTCGATGCCCTGCTGCGCTTCCTTGGACTCCCACCAGGCCGCTTTCCACCGCAGACCACCACCGGAGCCCCGCGACATGACTCGGCGCCGGTAAGTGCTGATGAGCTGCTTGCGCACGAACTCATCCGCCGATCCGAAGTGCGTCGTCAGCTCCTCCTCCGCGTCGACGTCAAAGCTCACCGCCGCGGTGGCGGGCTCGTCAGCGCCGAACGGGTCGTCATCGTCGTAGCTGCTCATGCGTGAGGTCGTGTCCCTGCTCGGAAGCCTGCGTCGGCGCCGGCGTTGCACCTGGGCGGTGGTTCGCGACAGAAGTGTTGATCGCGGCGACGAGCGGCTTGGGGCCGTCGAACCATGGGACTGTGCGCAGGATGGCGGCACGGGAGCCGGAGGACATCAGGATCGCGCGTCCGATCTTGCGTCCCTTCTTCGGGGCGGGGAGGTTCGCCAGCTCGGCCACGTCGAGGATCAGTTCGCGCTTCAACGCGCTGGTGGTGGAGCGCACGCCCTTGTTCATGCTCGCAGAGGCGGCGAGAGCGACCGCCGATCAGCGAGCGTGCAGCCGCGAGGGGATTTGGTGCGATCGGAAAGAGGTCGTCAGTAGTAGATCGTCTCGACTCCGACGTACTCGACCGGCTCGTTCTCGGGGCGGACACCGACGCGCAGGTAGCCGTCGGGATCCTCCGTTAGGAACAGCCAGTCGAGAAGCCTCGTGTCGACGTCGTCGATCGGGTCCGACCACAGCACGTCGTACTCGCCGTCCGTCCGCCTGCAGCCGCCGGCCCAGGTCTCGAATCCCTCCGGCGGGAAGGGGCCCGCCCCTGTGGAGAACGCGCAACTCGAGCCGTCCAGGAGGCGGAGCCGGAACGGTCGCAGGTCGGGCGACTCGAAGTCGTACTCGCTCCTCTCGACCCGGGCGCGGCTCCAGCTTTGCACGTCGACCGACGGGCAGAGCGCCTCGGCGCCGTCGGGCGACGCGATGCACTTCGCGCTCGTTGCGCACGAGAGGGCTTCGGGATGGAGGGTCGACTCGGCGCTGCACCCGGTGATGAAGCTCTCGGTCGGGCCGGCCTCGGCAACGATCCGGGGGTCCGACCACGGATCGAGCCGCACGAGCGCGGTCGATCCGACGAAGTCGGGAACCTCGCGAGCGCGTGCATCGATGTCGTCGATCACGTAGCTCTGCATGGCGACGACGAGCTTCTGGGTGCGCATCAGCGCGCCGTGGAAGCACGGCGATGAAGTCGCCGTATCGCTCACGACGCCTGCCAGCTCGAAGAGGTTGCGGCCCGCTTCGTCCTTCGTGATGAGCCTCATGCCAGTGAGGAGGTCCTCCCCGATCCCGTGCACCGCGCTCATGGTGTACCGGCAGCGCGCGTAGTCCTGCGTCGTCGAGCCGTCCGTTGCCGAGTCATCGCCCACGACGAGGTCGCCCATGCGGACGTCCTCGGAGCTGAACGAGAGTCCGAGGAAGCCTGCGCGGGGGATGGTCAGCGCGGTGTCGCCAGCCAGCGCATGAACCGGCAGGCCCTCGGGCCACGGCGCGAGTGCCTGCAGCTGTGCGGAGCCCGACTGCAGGGCCAGGTGAGCGCGTCGAAGTGACGGCCCAGGGAGCGCTCTCCGCTGTGCGGTGACGTACATGGGGTACTCCCCCGCGTCCGTGGGGAGAAGGATGCGCATCGTGAACGCGCCATCACCGTCTCGGATGGTCGTAGCGCCTGTGATGCTCATGCAGGGCACGCTCGCAGGGTCCAACGTCCTGTAGGCCACTACTGGCCCGCGAACGGGTAGAGCTCGCCGATCCAGGTGTCGTAGGCGAGCGTTGCCCGGCAGAACGCCACCACTGCTTCCGTCGCTATCGCGACGGCTCCACCCACCAAACACGGTTCTGGGGACGGCGCTGCATCGACCGGATGTACGCCCTCGAGGGTCGGCGTCGGCGATGAGGGTCTGGTGCTGAGGAGAGGTGAGGCGATCTTCGGTGACTCGTTCTCGTGTGGCGCCTCATCTGGCGACGTCGATGAGCAACCGCTCACGAGGAGGCCGGAGCGGCTGGGCGGCCTCAGACCGTGCGGGCCGTGCCGCCGTCGGCCACCATCTCCGCGCCCGGGACCGAGGCGGCGGCATCCGAAACGAGGAGGCCGATGACCTCGGCGGCCTTCTCGGACGCGGCCGGTCGGCCGAGCGGCACGAACGCCCGGCTAGCCGTGGAACCGGTTTCCGAAACGGCCCCTCGGGACGCACCCGGAGACGACGAGGGCCCGGCACCGCCGTGAGACGGTCCGGGCCCTCGGGCACGCAGGGGCTGCGCGTCAGCGGCGCAGCGTGTGGCTCGGCTTCTCGTCGAAGCGCACCTGGTACGCGCTCGCGAAGCGGCCGAGGTTGCCGAAGCCCCACTCGCGGGCGACCGCGGCGACAGTGGTCGAGCAGGGGTCGCCGGCGACCAGGTCGGAGTGGGCGCGGTCCAGGCGCACGTCGCGCAGGTAGACCGACGGCGACACCCCGAGGTGCCGCTTCGTCGCCTGCTGCAGTGTGCGGGTGTGCAGACCGGCCGCGCGGGCGGCGTCTGCCGGGGTGATCGGCTCGTGGGCGTGGTGCTGGAGGAAGTCGAGCGCCACCCGGGTGCGGGAGGCGGACGGGCGCCGCAGCACGGCCGGCACGTCCCACGCGCGCCACGGGAACAGCAGGAGCAGCACGCGGGCGAGGTCGAGCTCGGCGGTGAAGCGCACGAGCGGAGTGATCGCGGCCGTCGCGAGCGCGGCGCTCGCCTCCGTCACCGCGGCGCGCCAGCGGGCGAGGACGCCGGGGTCGGCGTCCGCCCCGTGGTCGAAGGAGACGGGCTGGCGGGGGCCGGCGTGCGTCTCGGTCGCGACGTCCTCGAGGAACCCGGGGGCGAAGTGGATGAGGTTCTGCCGGTGCGGCTCGAACTCGAGCCCGAACTGGCGCTCCGCGGGGAACAGGAACGGGGCCGAGAGCGCGCCGGTCCGGGTGAACGGCGGCAGGTTCAGGCGTCCGCCTCCGGCGCGGAACCAGCCGACGACGTACTCCTTCAGGTGGGGGACCTGGCCGGTGAGGGCGCCGGAGCAGTCGGAGGTGCGCAGGGTCACCCGGTCGCTGCCGCGGACGGCGTAGCGGTAGGAGAAGCCGCGCTGCGACGGAGCGACGCGGAACTCGCCTCCGCCGTACGCCTCGGAGTAGACGGCGGACGCGGCGGACGGATCGTCGCCGGAGGCTTCGTAGCGCCGGTCGGCCCGCTCGTCGCCCGCGAACGGGCTGCCGAGGGTGAAGGTCGACTCGCTCATGACGTCCGCCCGGGGCGGCGGCGGAGGGAGCAGTGCATGGGGGACTTCTTCCGGGTTCGGGGTCCGTGCGCTCGGGGGGATGCACGAGGGGTACGGAATCAAGACGTGTCGAGGAGCCGGAATGTCACGAATCCCGTCTCGAGACGTCCCCCATCGGCGGCACTCGCAATCCGGCCAGCGGATTCGGCGACCCGTTGTCAAGGCTGGTAGTCATGCCGGACGGCGCCCCACACTGAGGGCATCGGCGCGCGGGGGCACCGCGCGCGGGACCGCGGAGGAGGCGCTCATCGACGACGACCCCCTCCTGAACGCGTCCGACGCGACCCTCGCCGCGCGCGCCGTCGACGGCGACGTGCAGGCGTTCGAGCAGCTCGCCCGCCGCCATGGCGCCCTCATGCGCGTCTACGCCGCGAAGCTCCTCGGCTCCGAGGCGGAGTCCGAGGACGTGGTGCAGGAGGCGTTCCTCACCGGCTGGCGGCGTCTGGCCGATCTCGACAGCCCGGCGCACATCCGCAACTGGCTGATGCGCATCGTCACCCACAAGGCGATCGACCGGATCCGCGTCCGCCGCCGCCACGACGACATCGACGACTGGGATCCGCCCGCGCCGCCCGAGCACTCCCCCGAGCGCATCGTCGAGGCGCGACTCCAGCTGGACGCGGTCTGGGAAGCGCTGGACCGATTGCCTGCTGATCAGCGACGCTGTTGGCTACTCCGCGAGACCGCCGGCTACAGCTACCAGGAGATCGCCGACGCTCTCGAACTCCCCGTCTCGACGGTCCGCGGCATCCTCGCCCGGGCCCGTCGATTCCTGCTCCACGAATTGGAGGCATGGCGATGACCGACGACGCCGCTGTGCCCGAGGACGACCTCGACGGCCACACGCTCGAGGAGCTGGGCGAGTACCTCGACCGCGGCCGCGAGCCGCGCGACCCCTCGATCGAGAACTCCGCCGCGTGCCGGCTCGCACTCGCGAACCTCACCCGCCTCACCGAGCTCTCGGCGCGGGCGCTGCGGCAGGAGGCCGACCGCGAGCCCGACCGCGACGAGGTCTGGATCGCAGGCCTGCTCGACGCGATCCGCTCCGAGGTGCGCTCCGGCCGCGACATCCCCGTCCGCCACCCCGACCCGACCCTCCGCCTGGCGCTCACCGAGGCGGCCGTGCGCGGGATGATCCGCCGCGCCGGCGACACGATGGGCGGCGTCATCATGGGCCGCTGCACCCTCGACGGCGACGTCTCGGCTCCCGGCGCCGTGGTTCGAATCGACGTGACCTGCGCCCTCGAGTTCGGCCTGCCGGTCGCCGTGGCCGCCGACCGCCTGCGCGAGCGCATCCGCTACGCCCTCGAGCGCCACACCGAGCTGACCGTCGGCGCGATCGACGTGACCGTCGACGACGTGTACCCCCACCGGGAGGAGCGGGAATGACCGACGACACCGAGCTCTCGCAGCGGCTGACCGCCGAGATCCGCGACATCGAGGGCGTCGCGGGGGTCTATCCCGCCCAGCCGATCGTCGAGGCCGCGGCCGACGCGCTCGCCGTGAAACTGGACCTGCGTCAGCCCGACGTGCTGGTCGACATCGACCGGTCGGAGGGGTTCACCACGGTGAGCGCGCACATCGCCGCGTCCGCCGCACTGCCGGCCCCCGAGACGCTCCGGCTGGTGGGCGAGCGGATGCACGCGCTGCTCGCCGCCGACCCGTCGGTCTCGGGGCCGCTCGCCGTGAACGTGAAGGTGCGCCTCATCGAGGATTCGGGGCGCGCCGAGCACTGAGCGGGGCCGCCGCCGTCCCCTCCCGCGGGAAGCCGCTCGGGTACGCCTCGTGCGGCGTGCCGAGTACCGAGGTGGCGTCCCGCGGAAGGGATCAGGGGCAGCCCGACCGGGTCAGCAGGAGACGAGGCGGTCGAAGCGGGACGCGACGCCCGAGCTGTCGCTGAACTTGCGGTTGATGACGCTCATCTTGTTGCAGCCGCTGTCCGGGCCGTTCCTCCAGATGACCTTGACGTTGCTCGCCTGGTCGCAGTGCCACCACACCGTGACCTGCGCGCGACCCAGGGAGTCGCGCTGCGAGCGGACCTCGTAGCAGTTGCCCGGGCCGCCGTTCTGGTAGACGAGCTGCCCGGCGGAGGCGGGGGTCGCGACGGCGACGGCCCCTCCGAGGGCGAGGGCGATCGCGGCGAGCGTGGCCGTGAGACGACGGTGCATGGTGTTCTCCTTCGAACGGGCGATCGGAGGCTACGGCGGCCGCCCCTCTGCCAGCACCCTGGACCCGGCCCGGCCGAGCCCGGTCGTGAGCTTTCGTGCCGGAGATCACCCCGCCCAGAGGGTGGGGGGAGAGCGAGTACTCCTCACTAGCGTCGAGGCGCGTGCAGCTGCGCGCCCCTTCGACGCAGAGGACTCGCCATGCCTTCACGACTCCTCGACCGGCCGCGACTCGCCCTCGCCCTCGCGGCCCTATGCCTCGGAGTGCTCGCGGCGACACCCCCGCAGGCGGTCGCCGCCCTCGCACCGGCGTCCGCGACTCCGACCGCCTCGTCCGCCGGCCAGGCCGTCACGGCGGCGCCCGCCGACGCCCCGGGCTGGACCACGCTCCTGCGCGACGACTTCACCGGGCCGGCGGGGGCGCCGGTCGGGAGTCAGTGGGAGCACGAGGTCGGCACCTGGGGCACCGGGGCGGTCGACCGGACGACCGCGTCGACGGCGAACGTCTTCCTCACGGGCGGCGGCGCTCTGGGCATCCGCGCCCTCCGCGACTCCGCCGGAGCCTGGACGTCCGGGCGGATCGTCACCGCCGACAAGTCGTTCTCGGCGCCGGCGGGCGGCCGACTGCTGATGACCGCCTCGATCCAGCTGCCGGACGTCGCGCAGGCCACCGGCTACTGGCCCGCCTTCTGGGCTCTCGGGCGGGACGCGAACGCCGTCATCGACTGGCCGGCGACCGGCGAGTTCGACATGCTCGAGGCCGTCAACGGCACCGCCCAGGTGATCCAGACGCTGCACTGCGGAGCGCCGGACGGCGGCCCCTGCGACGAGCCCGCCGGCCGGACGAGCGGGATGCTGGACTGCGCGTCCTGCGTGACCGGGTTCCACCGCTACTCCGCCCTGCTCGACCGGACCGTGCCCGGCGACGAGCGCGTGGAGTTCCTCGTCGACGGCGTCACCCGGCACGTGGTGCGGGAGTCGGAGGTGGGGACGGCCGCGTGGCAGGCCGCGGTCCCGAACGACGTGCTGCTGATCCTGAACCTCGCCATCGGGGGCGGGCTGCCGAACGGGGTGTGCGGGTGCGACAGTGCAGCCGCTCCGAAGAGCTCCGGCGGGACGATGCTCGTCGACCACGTCGCGGTCTACCGGTCCGACGCTGCGCCGGCTCCGGTCGTCGTCGGGACCGCCGCGGTGGGCGCGACCCTGTCCTCCTCCGCCGGCCGGACGGAACCGCTCGTGCACCGCTGGGCGGCGGGAGGCGTCGACATCGCGGGAGTGACGGGTCCGGATCTCGTGGTCCCCTCCTCCGCGGTCGGCAAGCGGGTGACCGTGACAGTGAGCGCCGCCGACGGCTCCGGCCCGACGACCTCGCAGCCGACCGCACCGGTCGCCGCCGGCACCCTCGGCGCCGCGACGCCGACCGTCACGGGCACGGCCCGGGTCGGAGCGGTGCTCACGGCAGCCCCGGGTCCGTGGACGCCGACCCCCGTCAACCTCACCTACCGGTGGAAGGCGGACGGCGCGGCCATCGCGGGAGCGACGTCGCCGCGGTTCACGCTCACGAAGGCTCAGGCGGGGAAGCGGATCACGCTGACCGTCACCGGGACGAAGACCGGGTACACCACCGCGAGCCGGACCTCCGCGGCGACGGCGGTCGTGGGACGGTGACGGGCGCGGGCTGTCCCCCGCCCGCCACCGTGTCTCAGACCTCGCGCTTGCGGCGAGGAGCGATGCGCAGGACGGCGGTCCCCGCAGCGATGAGGGCGAAGGCCGCGAGTGCCAGCCAGACCGAGTCGAACCCGGTCATGGCGAGCGTTCCGGCACCGACTCCGGCTCCGGCGGCTGTTCCGATGTGGTTGTACATGTCTCTCTCTCTGTTTCACCAGTCGCGCCGACGGCGTGTCAGCGCATCCAGGTAGGCCTTGGTGTGGACGACCTGCAGGAACAGGTCGACGACGAGCTCGTACATCGACGCGGCGGCGAGCATGTACCGCCAGCCGCGGTCGCGGACCGTCACGATCCGCTCGACGACGAAGATCGCGGTGACGGCCAGCCAGAACGGCTGGAGGCTCAGCTCGCCCCAGCCGACGGCGTAGACGATCGTGGCCAGGTAGACGTAGGTGATGATGCAGCCGAGCATCGTGAGCAGCTGGCGCCCCCAGTAGGGAGCCGTGACCCGCGTGAAGCCGTACTGCACGCAGTTCTCGACCGCTCCGCGCTTCCAGCGCAGGCGCTGACGCCAGAGGTCTCCCCAGGTCGGCATGACCTCGGTGACGAGGGTGCAGCCGGCGGGGCTCAGCACGTCGTAGCCGAGGTGGCGGATCGCGAACGTGAGCTCGTTGTCCTCGGTGAGGACGGTGGTGTCGTAGATGCCGCCGATGCCGTCTCCGGAGGGGAGGGAGCCGGCCAGGCGGGCCGCGCTGATGCGGCGCATCACGGCGACCTGGAGCACGGCCGCGGTGCCCGTGACGACGAGGCACTTCCCGTTCAGCCGGCGCACGTCGCGGGCGTAGCGCGCGTACTCATTGCGCTGGAGGTGGCCGACGAAGCCGCCGCCCTCGCCGCCGCGGAACACTCCTCCGACCGCGCCGATGCCGCCGTGCAGCCTGCCGCGGGCGATCTCGAGGAACCCGGGGTCGAGCGCGGAGTCGGCGTCCTGCACGAGCACCAGGTCGTCGTCCTGCAACCCCGGGAGGACCTCGGCGAGGAACTGGTTCAGGCCGCCCGCCTTCTTGTGGCTGTTCCCGACGGTGACGAACACCTCGGCGCCGTGCGCGAGAGCGATCTCGACCGTGGCGTCGGTGCAGTTGTCGGCGATGACGACGATCCGGTCCGGCGGCCAGGTCTGCCGGCGCAGGCCCTCAATCGCCGCGGCGATCCCGGCCTCCTCGTTGTGGGCGGGGAGGGCGGCGACCAGGTCGCCGATGCGCGACGAGGCGCGGCGGCCGCTGCGGGGGCGCGTGCCGCGGATCGGAGTGGATGCCGGAGGGAGCCGGTCGGCGTCGACGGCGGGGAGCACGGTGCGCTCGAGGACCGCGGCGGGGGCCGGCGGACGCTCGAGCAGCGCGGTCGGCGCAGCCGGACGCTCCAGGAGCGCGGTCGCGGCGGACGGACGCTCCAGGAGCGCGGTCACGGCGGACGGACGCTCGACCACGGCGGTCGGCGCGGCCGGACCCTCGACCATCGCGGCCCGACGCTCCAGGACAACGGTCGCGCCGGCCGGTCGCTCGACCACTGCGGGCGGGGCGGCCGGACGCTCCAGCACCGCGGTCGGGGCGGCGGGGACCGTCACCGCTCCGGCAGGCGTCGCGGACGCGAGGCGGCGCGGAGCGGAGACCCGCTCGCGCCCGGGGCGGGCGGCACGGCGTCCCGAGAGCGGGCGCGAGGCCGTCTCGTCGTGCGCCTCCCAGGTCGCCCGGCGACGGGGAGCCGTCGGCTCGTCCGCGCCGTGGCCGGGCTGTGTGCTCATGACTGTTCCTCTCCGCGGCCGGGGGCCGATGTGCGCTGATGAGCGCCCGCGCGGAACGGAGGTCGTCGCCGGGGTGGGCGCGACCCGAGTGAGGAACGGCGTCCGACGGGGGGATCGGAGCAGGGCCTGACAGAGGACAGCATCGGGGGGTGCTGCGATCAACCTAGGGGCACGGAGATGATGGAAGCAAGCAAAATTTGTCACCCTAAAGGGGCTGTACAAGGGCCTTGCGGCTTCTTTGTCTTCGTCGTAGTTGATCCCTCGCCTCGCTGAGCCTCCTCCACACCCGGCGCACCCCTCTCCGCTCGGCCCCGCGGCGGGCCGTTCGGGGGTCGGCGGCGCTCTTGTGCGCCGAGCCGCCGGGGTCCACCATCGAGCGACGGCCCCCGCCCGGGGCGGCCGCACCCGACGGGTCAGGGGCGCCATGCGGTCGCGAGGTCTGCTCTTCTGCCTGATCCCGCCGATCCTCTGGGGCGGCATGCTGCCGGTCGCGGACAGCATCGCGGCGACGGTCGACTCCTTCTTCATGACTCTCATCCGCTACACCGCCGCCGCGGTCGTCCTCGCCCTGCTGCTCGCCCGGGCGGAGGGGCTCCGCGCCTTCCGGCTCGACGGCCGCGGGTGGCGGCTGGCGCTGCTCGGCGCCTCCGGATTCGCCGGCTTCGGACTGCTCGCCTTCACGGCTCTGCGGTTCACCTCGGCCCCGAACGTCAGCCTGATGATGGGGATGATGCCCGCGATCGGCGCGGTGCTCGCGAGCATCGGCGCGCGTCGCCTGCCGCCGGCCGCCACCGTCGGCTGCATCCTGCTCGCGCTCGCCGGAGTCGCGCTCGTCGTCACCCGCGGCGACGTCGCCCTCCTCCTCGACGGCGAGCTGGGGTTCGGCGAGCTGCTCGCCCTGCTCGGCGCGATCTGCTGGGTCGTCTACACGCGCGGAGCCGCGGCCTTCCCCGGCTGGTCGGCGCTGCGGTACTCGACGCTCACCACCGCGCTCGGCTGCCCCTCGATCGCCGTCGCGGTCGCCGTGGCGACAGCCACCGGCTCCGCGCGCCCGCCGACCGGTGCCGAGGTGCTCGCGGCCTGGCCGCAGCTGGCCTACCTGATCCTCCTGGCCGGCGTCGTCGCCGTGCTGCTGTGGAACACGGGCATCAAGCTGCTCGGCGCCCTCAACGGCACGCTCTTCCAGAACCTCGTCCCGGTGACGACCTTCGCGATCAGCATGGCGGGCGGCTACCGGCCGGGGCCCGTCGCCCTGCTCGGCGCGGCCATCGTCGTGACGGCGCTGCTGCTCAACAATTGGGCGACGCGGCGCGCGGCCGCGGTCGCCGCGCGTCCCGCGGCGGTGCCGGCTCCGGTGCGCTGAGCGCACCGCGGGAGCCTCCCGCTCGGGGCGGTCACTGGTCGGAGTTGCCGGCCCAGCGGACGGAGCCCTGCGCCTCCTCCTTGCTGATCGGGGACACGGTGCCGCAGTGCGAGCACTCGAGCAGGTAGCGGGTCGAGACGGTCAGGACGGGGACGAAGAAGAGCGAGAGGCGCGTCCGGCGGCGGAGGATCCGCTGCTCGTCGCGCTGCCCGCAGACGCGGCAGACGAAGACGAGCGTGCGGAGGAGGTCCTCGACGGCTCGGGTCCCGAAGATGAGGAGCATGCGTCCGAGCGTAGGGAGCAGGGCGCGCTCGGCGGAGGGGGTTGCCGGGGCGCCGTCGCCGCGAAGCGCCGGGCGCAGACGACCACGGCGAGCGCCGTCTCGAGCAGGTCGCCGCCGTAGAACAGCAGGAGCGCCGCCTGGCGTCCGGTCTCGTCCGGAGCCTCCGCGTAGAGCACGGTCGCGAGCAGCCCGTGCGCGGCGATGCCCGCTCCGAGCACCCCCAGGCGCAGGCCGAACGGGGCGCGGTGCGGGTTCGGATCGACTCCGGCGAGCGCCGCCGTCATCAGGCAGCCGCTGAGGAGGAAGTGCACGCTGAGCGCGAGGTGCAGCAGCGGATCGGCGTGCGCGGCGGCGAGCAGTCCGGTCGCGTGCACGAGCCAGAGGGAGCCCGTCGAGAGCAGGAGCGCCGTCACGGGGTGGGCGAGGAGACGGGCCGGGCGGCTCCGGAGCAGCCGCGAGAGCCGCCGGGCAGCCGTGACGTCGAGCGCCCGCAGGGCCAGGGTGACGGGGGCCGAGAGCACCAGGAGGAGCGGCGCGAGCATCCCGAGGACCAGGTGCGTCAGCATCGCCCCGCGCGGGTCCGCCTGCGACCACTCCGCGAGCGGACCCGCGAAGCAGAGCGCCGCGGTCGCGAGCCCGCCGAGGAGCAGGGCGGTGCGGTGCAGCGGCCACGGCCGTCCGCGCCGCCGCTCGAGTGCCGCCGCACCCCCTCCGAGCGCCGCCGCCGCGGCCAGCGGGACCAGGAGCAGCAGGCCCGGGTCGAGCAGGGAGTGGTCGGCGTGCGGGGTCACGCCGTCGCGCGCCGTCGCCGCGGCAGGAGGAGCAGCCCCGCCGCGAGCAGCACCGCTCCCGAGGCGATCCAGGCGGAGTCGTAGAGGAGCAGGTCGACGTCGTAGCGGACCTGGTGCACGCGGAGCAGCTTGTGGTCGACGACTCCGTCCCACAGCTGGAACAGTCCCGCCCCCGTGAGCCCCGCGGCCCACGCCGTGCGCGGACGCAGAGCGGATCGGCGCCGGGCGTCGGCGAGCAGGAAGCCGCCGCCGACGAGCGCGAGGAGCTCGGCCGCGTGCAGCAGCCCGTCCGAGAGCAGGCCGATCGCCGGGGTGGAGCGGTCGTAGAAGTGGTGCCAGGCGAGGATCTGGTGGAAGACGATCTCGTCGACGGCCGCCATGAGGCCGACTCCGATCAGGAAGGCGCCCTGGAACGCCCGGTCGCCGCGGAGTCCCCGGCCGCTCCGCCGCATCCGGTCCCCTCCCGATCGAGTGCCGGGGCCCCGGGATCCCGAGACCCCCGCGCCTCCTCCCGAGGCCCCGCCTTCAGGGAAGCGGACGCGCGGATCGCGGCCTAGAGGGTTGACTCCTCGCGCCCGCGCCGGTCGTGCTGCCCCTCCGCTACGGGCTGGGCCGACGAGGCGCAACCCCGCGCGAGGGGCGCTCCCGTTCGGGAGAGTGGAGGCATGCAGCAGCTGACCTACGCCTCCAAGAGCTTCGTGACGACCGACGCCGTGACCGAGGCCCTCCTCGACCTGGTGACCGCGATCGACCGCCAGGAGCACTCCGAAGCGGTCACGGTCCCGGCGTTCACCGAGGACGGCGAGCTCATCGAGGCGAAGATGACGCTCGATGCGAGCAGCGAGCTCGTCGCCGTCCCCGTCGAGGTCTCCATCAAGGACGAGGAGTCGACCACCGGCGCCGTCGAGGCCGCCGTCGAGGACATCCGCTCCCGCATCAAGAGCAACCGCGCCACGATCGCTCGCCCCGTGATCGACGAGGACCCGGAGCCCTACAACTACGAGGAGTTCTGAGGCGCGCCTGCGGGCCTCAGCACCTCCGCACTGAGGTGCCCGGATCTGCTCACGACACGCCGGACCTGCCAGCCGATGCGGGCAGCTCAGCGGCGGTCCTGGCCCTGCGCCTCTTGACCGCCGGCGCAGCAGGGAGTCGGATGAGGGCATGCGCGCGCTGGTCCCCGTCTCCGATCCGTGGTCCGTCGACGGGAGCGGGCGGACAGACGACGGGCCCGTCGACGACCTCTCGGTCCGCGCCGAGCGGGACGGCGGCTCGTACTCGGTCCGGACGCTGCGGCTGACCGGTGTCCGCCTCGGGCCGCGCGGCTCGGTGCACGGAGTGGTCACCGACCCGGTCGCGACGGCCACGCTCGCGATCGGCTCGCTCCTCCTCTCGGTGATCCCCGCCGGCCTGCCCGGGGACCGGACGCGAGCGGCGATGGTGGCGGCGGAGGCGCGGGCCCAGGAGCTGGCCGCCGACCGGCCCGCGTGGGACGTGAGCCCCCTCCCCCTCGACGGGATCGACTACGCGCTCTTCACCCGGACTGTGCCCGAGGGCGCCGTCGCCCACGCCGACCTCGGCTGGGCCGTCGTCGCGCTGTGGAGCACAGGCCCGCTCCCCCGGGGTCCCTTCCACCTGCTCGACGTCCCCGACGAGCCCGTCCCGCGCTGAGTCGCCCGGATCGGCTCGCGACACGCCGCAGCGGGGAGCCGATCCGGGCGACTCAGCGAACGGGTCAGCGCACTCAGCGCGGGGTCACGCGCCCGCGACCGTGGAGCCGCGCACCAGCAGCTCGGTCGGCAGCAACGTCACGCGCTGCACCTCCTCGCCGGCCAGGAGGCGCACCAGCACGTCCGCCATCGCCTCGCCGAGGCCCGTGGAGGGCTGGCGCACCGTGGTGAGGCGCGGCTCGCTCGCCTCGGCGAAGTAGTCGCCGTCGAATCCCGCGAGCGCGATGTCGCCCGGCACCGTGAGGCCGCGCTCGCGCAGCGCCGTCAGGGCGCCCGCCGCCATCTGGTCGTTGGAGGCGAAGACCGCGTCGATCGGCCGGCCGGAGTCGAGCAGGCGGCGCATCGCGGTCGCGCCGTCCTCGGGCGAGTAGTCGCCGTACTCGACGAGCGAGTCGTCGAGGCCCGCGGCGGTGACGGCCGAGCGCCAGCCGGCCAGGCGGTCGATCGCGGCGGGCATGTCCTGGCGGCTCGCGATCATCGCGGGGGCCGTGCGGCCGAGGCCCAGGAGGTGCTCGGTGACCGTGCGCGCCGCTCCGGTGTTGTCGACGTCGACGAAGTAGCTGCCGCCCTCCTCCGTCAGCGGCCGCCCGCCGAAGACCACGGGGAGCGAGGCGCCGAGCTGCGCGTAGGAGTGGTCGCCGCTGTGGTGCGAGACGACGAGCGCGCCGTCGACGTTGCCGCCGAGCAGGTAGCGCCGCGTCTTCTCGGGCGCTGCCTCGGACGCGATCACGATGGTGAGCGTGTACTCGGTGCCGGCGAAGGCCATCGCGGCGCCCTGCACGACCGAGGCGAGGAACGGATCCGCGAACACCTTCGCCGCCGACTCCGGCACCACGAGCGCGACGGTCTGCGTGCGGCGGCTGGCGAGGGAGCGCGCGGCGCGGTTGGGCACGTAGCCGAGCTGCTCGATCGCGGCGAGCACGGCCGTCCGGGCGCCGTCCTTCACGCGCGGGGAGTCGTTGACGACCCGGCTGACCGTCGCGCGGGAGACTCCGGCCAGCGCGGCGACGGCTTCGAGGGTCGGGGCGGCCGAGGCGGTGTCGTGGGTCATGCGGGCCTTCCTCGCGGGTGCCTCCGAGGCTAGCCGAGCGCCGGAGGAGTGGGCTCGTGCGGGGCGTCCGCGGCGTGAAGGGGCGCGGATCGCGGCCATTCGGGGGTGATGCGGGGCGGCGGAGCGGGCCGGCGGAGTGAGTCCGCGGCCTGCGAGGGCGCGGATCGAGGCCGTTCGGGGTGGCGCGAAGCGGTCGGGGGCGCTGCCTCGGCGATCACCGGCGCGACCGGCGCGCGGCGATCGATCGCACACTGGCGGAGGCCGGGAGCCTCGCGCCCGTCAGCGCCCGCGGCGGAAGCGCGCGAGGAAGCCCCGGAAGCGCTCGGCCTGCCGGTCGGTGAAGTCGTTCGACAGCCGGAACGCCTCGCTCATCGGATCCGCCCCATTCGCGACGTCGCGGATGGCGCGCAGCGCCTGCTCCGACGGCGTCGGCCCGTCCCCCGGACGCGGCTGCGCCGGCCCGCTCAAGGGGTCCTCGTCGCGCCCGTCCTTCGGCTCCATGTCGCCTCCTCCGCGCCAGCCTAGGCGGCGGGAGGTCGGGCCAGGAGGGCCGGACGGGGCGTGATCGAGGGGATCCTGCGCGGCAGCGGTCGGGATGCTCCGAGCACGACGACCGGCCGGGTCGCGAACCCACCGGCCGCCCAGTGCACTGCCCGATCCCTCACCGCAGCCCCCGACCCCCGGACCCGGAGCACCACGCCCCGGGCCCGAGGCCCCCGTCCCGCGGTCCGATGTCCCCCGACCCGGTCCCGCGGGAGTCTCCGGGCCTCAGCCCTTCACCGCTCCGCTCATGATGCCCGCGATGAGCTGGCGTCCGGCGAGGAGGAACAGCACCAGCAGCGGGATCACCGAGAGCACGGCGCCGGCCAGCACGATCGAGTAGTCGACGTAGTAGCCCGACTGCAGCTGCGCGAGCGCCGTCTGCAGGGTCGGGTTCGTGGGGCTGAGGACGATCAGCGGCCAGAGGAAGTCGGTCCACGCCATCATGAACGTGAAGAGCCCGAGGATCGCCATCGCCGGTCGTGCCGCCGGGACGGCGACGGTGAGGAACGTCCGGAACTGGTTCGCTCCGTCCACGCGCGCCGCCTCGATCAGCTCGTCCGGGATCACGTCGACCAGGTACTGCCGCATGAAGAACACGCCGAACGCGGTGACCAGCGTCGGCACGATCACGGCGCCGAGCGAGCCCGTCCAGCCGAGCTGCCGCATCAGGATGAACAGCGGGATGATGCCCAGCTGCGTCGGGATCGCCATGGTCGCGACCACTCCGATCATCAGGCCGTCGCGCCCGCGGAACCGCAGCTTCGCGAAGGCGTAGCCGGCGAGCGTCGAGAACGACACGACCGAGAGCGTGATGATCCCCGAGACGATGACGCTGTTCAGCAGCGCCGTCCAGAACGGGATCGCCGTCAGCACCTGCGACGCGTTGGCGAGGAAGTTGCCGCCCGGGACGAGCGGCAGGGTCTCGCTGCGGGTCGCGTTCGAGCCGCTCGCCACGACGAACGACCACCACAGCGGGTAGGTCGAGCCGAGGATGAAGGCGCTCAGCAGTCCGTAGGTGAGGAAGCCGGGGCGGTCGACGCGGCCGGCGCGGGAGGCGCGGACGCGGCGCACCGGGAAGGCGGCGGAGGTGGCGGGGGCGGTCATCGCTCGCTCTCGTTCTGGCCGAGGCCGGTGGTGGTGAGCAGGGGGTCCGCGGCGGCGATCTCGTCGGCGGTCGCGGGGCGGGCGGAGCGCCGCTTCGAGCGCTGCGAGATCCGGTTCTCGACGGAGGCGATCCGCCGCGAGATCGCGAAGTTCAGCAGGCCGATCAGCACGATCAGGAGGAACAGCAGCCACGCGATCGCGGCCGCCTCGCCGAAGTTCTGGCGGAAGAACGCCATCTCCCAGAGGTAGAGGACGGTGGTCTGGAACTGCCGGTCCGAGCCGCCGATGCCGCCCGCGTTCGACACGTCGAACAGGCGCGGCTCCGCGAAGATCTGCAGGCCGCCGATGGTGGCGGTGATGATCACGAAGATCAGGGTCGGCCGGATGCTGGGGATCGTGATCGAGCGGAAGCGGCGGAACGCGTTCGCCCCGTCGATCGCGGCCGACTCGTGCAGCTCGCGCGGCACGGCCTGCATGGCGGCGAGGAGGATGAGGGCGTTGTAGCCGGTCCAGCGCCAGTTGACCATCGTCGCGATCGCGACGTGGCTTGCGAGGCGGTCGTTCGTCCACTCGATCGGGCTGATGCCCACGAGGCCGATCAGATTGTTGATCAGGCCCTCCTGGTCGCTGAAGACGCTCGAGAAGATCAGCGCGACCGCGACCGGCGAGACGATGTACGGCAGCAGGACGCTCATCCGCCAGAAGGTGCTGGCCCGCAGCGCCTGGTCGAGGGCGGCCGCGAGCAGCAGCGCGACGGCGAGCTGCGGGATCGTGGAGAGCAGGAAGATGCTCAGCGTGTTGACGATCGAGTTCCAGAAGAAGCGGTCGCCGAGCACGGCCGCGAAGTTGGCGAACCCGACGAAGTCGCCCTGGCCCTGCAGCAGCTGCCAGTCGTAGAGCGACACGACGAGCGTGTAGACCAGCGGGAACGCTCCGGTGAGCGCGAAGAGCAGGAAGAACGGCGAGATGTAGAGGTAGGGCGAGGCCTTCACGTCGAAGCGGCTCGCGCGCTGGCGGAAGGTCAGCGGGAGTCGGGGCGCCGGGCGCCGCTTCCCCGCGGGGGGCGTCGCCGTGGCCGGCGGGGTGAGTGTGCTCGTCATGGCGCTCTCTTCGAGGTCGAGTCGGAGTCGGAGGGGATGCGGCGGGGCCGGAGAGGTCTCGGTCCGGCCGGCGGCAACGGTTCTCCCGTGCGGCGGGGCCGGCCGGAGATGCGGGCGGCCCGGCCGCACGGGGACCGGGAGGTCCGGTGGCGGCCGGACCTCCCGTGTCAGGTGGGCGTCGTCCCGGAGGCGTCAGCCCCCGGGCGTCGGCCCGACCGGATCAGTCGACGAGTTCGCCGAGGAGCTGGAGCGCCTCGTTCCAGCCCTCCTTGCCGTCGATCTCGCCGCGGTCGACCTTCTGCAGGACCGGTCCGAAGACGTTCTCCTGGATCAGCGAGTCGTCCGGGCCCTTGTACTGGGCGACGACGCCCTCGGCGCGCTGCGCGAGGATCGCGCCGGTCGGGGAGTCGTTCATGCCGGGGTCGGGAGCGGCCGCCGAGGCGAGCTCCTTCTGCGCGTCGAGGGTGCTCGGGAACGGTCCGGCCGCCTCGAACGCCTTCAGCTGCTGCTCCGGCTCACTGAGCCACGACGCCAGCGCGGCGGCCTCAGCGGGGTGCTTCGACTGGGTCGGGACCGAGAGGAACGAGCCGCCCCAGTTGGCGGGGCCGCCGGGGAAGACGTCGGCGAAGTCCCAGCCGGTGGCCTCGGCGTTCCCGCCGCCGGCCTCGACGTTGCTCTTCAGCGTGCCGAACATCCAGCCCGGGCAGACGAAGGTGGCGAAGGTCTGGTCGGTGAACGACTTGCCCTTGTTCCAGTCCCACGCCTTCTGCGCGGCCGACAGCCCGGAGGCGGTGGCGTCGGTCAGCTGGCCCCAGCGCTCCTCGAGCTCCGAGTTGCCCTCGACGTTCAGCTCGCCGTCGGAGGTGTAGTACCCCTCGGGCAGCTGGTTGACCATGGCGTTCCAGACGAATCCGGAGTGGTCGAACCAGGCCTTGCCGGTGGCGTCGTGGTACTTCTGGCCGGCGGCGAAGTAGTCGTCCCAGGTCGCGTCCGGTCCGCCGAGCATCTCGGCGACGGCGGCGCGGTCGGTGGGCATGCCGGCGGCCTCGAAGGCGGCCGTGTTGTAGCAGAGGCCCTCGGGTCCGATGTCGGTGCCGTAGCCGATGACGCGTCCATCGGGGTCGGTCGCCTGCTCGTACTTCCAGTCGACCCAGTCGGCCTTGCGGTCCTCGATGCCGTGGTCGCGCAGGTCGACGAACTGGTCCGAGACCTCCATGACGGAGCCGAGCCAGCCCTCCTCGATGGCGACGACGTCGGCGAGTCCGGAGCCGGCGGCGAGCTTCGTGAACGCGTCGGTCCGCGCGTTGCCGCCGGTGTCGATGTTGTTCGGGACGATGGTGATCCCCGGGTTGGCGTCCTCGTACTCGCCGTAGAGCTCGTCGAAGCCCATGGCGTTGAACGTGGTGACGGTCAGCTCGATCTCGCCGCCCTCGGAGGCGTCGGATCCCGACGAGCATCCGGTGACGATCAGGGCGAGGGCCGAGGCGCCGGCGATCGCCGCGGCGATCCTGGTGCGTCGTGAATAGGGCACGGTCACTCCTTCGTGATGGTGGTGGGGCACCCCTGGGAGCGCTCTCACGCGTGCTGTTCCGCGAATGTGAGAGCGCTCTCACGAGGTGTGCGGCGAGCTTACGCACGCCCCCGCGGAGAGGTCAAGCGTTTTCGAGAGAGCGCTCTCATCGATTTGATGGTCCGCGCCCAGCCGCGCGCCTCCCCGCCGCCCTCGCCCCCGCGAGAACGCAAAAGTCGCGGTACTCGAACGCGAGTACCGCGACTTCCGTGGACTCACCGCCCCCTGCCGATCGAGTAGCGGCTACTCGACCAGCAGGGCCGACCTCAGCCCACCAGCACCGCGAAGCCCTGCGCGGGCAGCTGCACGGACACGGCTCCGGACGGCGCCGTCTCGCTCACGAGCGCGCCGTCCTGCGAGTAGACGCGCAGGGTGCCGGAGCCGCCCGAGACGCCGATCGCCGTGGTGCGCACCCCGTCGGTGGAGTTGCGGATCAGCTCGGTGCGGCCGCCCTCTCCTCCGACCACGAGGCGCGTGACCAGAGGTCGCACCAGCATGGCGTCGAGGCGGGTCGACGACGCTGAGCACCAGCACGCGGCCGCGCTCGGCGAGCACCCGCTCGACCCCCGAGATGAAGGAGGGGAAGAACGGGTCGGCCGCGATGACCGCCGGGTCGCGCGCCACGACGAGGCCCACCGCGAAGGAGACGCTGGTGGAGAGGGAGCGGGCCGTGAGGCTGGGCCGATAGCCGAGCTCGGCGGCGACGCGGAGGATCCGCTCGCGGGAGTCGGGCGAGACGCCCGGCCGGTCGTTGAGCGCGAACGAGACGAACGCCTTGCTCACGCCGGCCTCGCGCGCGACGTCGAGGATCGTCGGTCTGCCCGCCATGGGAGCTCCTTCGCTCGTCGCCGCATCTGAACCGGTTTTGTAAACCGGTTCCGAGCGCCGTAGCAGGGAGGCGGGCGGAGGAGAAGAGGGAGGTGGGTGAGGCGGTGCACGTGCCACCTGGAGCCTGTTTCCCGCCTGTCCCCGGTGCTGGGACGTGCACGCGTCGGCCGGTCGCTACGGTGTCGGACGCCTGTGCATGGGCGCCCGGGATGGCCGCCGAGCGAGTGGCTCCAGGCCGCTCACGGAACGGTCGAGCGACGGAGTCTGAGAGCCCTCCGCGTCCCGGCTCCGGCACGGCTGGCTGGTGCTGGAGTGTCCCGGTGCCCGGTGACCCCGCAGGCACTCCCCCGACCCGAGAGAGAGAACGATCATGGCCCGCCCCCACTCCGCCAGCCGCACCACGAGCGAGCAGCGCACCGAGCACGCCGAGCAGTACTCGGCCGGAGCGCGCTACGCGTCGGAGGCGTTCGGCACGTTCCTCCTGGTCGCCGGCGGCGTCGGCACCGCGGTCTTCGCCTCCGCCTTCCCCGACTCCGGCAACGCGCTCGGAGTCGGCTTCCTCGGCGTCGCCCTCGCCTTCGGCCTCACCGTGATGGCCGGCATCTACGCCGTCGGCCACATCTCCGGCGGCCACTTCAACCCCGCCGTCAGCATCGGTCTCGCCATCGCCGGCCGTACCGAGTGGAAGCACATCCCCGGCTACATCGTCAGCCAGATCCTCGGCGGACTCGTCGGAGCCGCAGTGGTCTTCCTCGTCGCCGCCGACGGCCCCGCCGGCTACCTCGCCGCCGCCCGCGATTCCGGCTTCGCCTCCAACGGCTACGGCGCCGCCTCCCCCGGCGGCTTCGGCCTCGGTGCAGTCCTGCTGACCGAGATCGTCCTGACCGCCGTCTTCGTCGCGGTCATCCTCTCCGTCACCGCCAAGAGCGAGTACAAGGCCGTCGCGCCGCTCGCCATCGGCTTCACGCTGACGCTCGTGCACCTGATCAGCATCCCGGTGAGCAACACGTCGGTGAACCCGGCGCGGTCGATCGCTGCCGCGGTCTTCGCGGGGCCGGATGCGCTCGGGCAGGTGTGGGTGTTCCTGGTGGCGCCGATCGTGGGCGCGGCGATCGCGGGGGTGGGGACGAAGGTGCTGAACCGGCGGAAGTAGGGGTGGGAGCGTGCTCGGCACTGATGGGCAAGGAGAGCCCGACAGAAGCACAATGCCATGAGCGACCCCCTCTCAAAGCAGACGAGAGCAGCGAATCGCACACGAAGAGCTAACGCGCCGCTCGGCAAAGGGCGACTGATGGCTGCGAAGCCTCGCACAGCAGCCAGTGTGCAGCGCATCATCGTAAGCAGCCCGACCGCGAACGCACTGGCAGCACCACCGGACAACGTTTCCGAGATCACGACTGGATACGAACAGCCGATCGGGCCTTGATCGATTCGACTCACTCGTTCCGCAACGGGAACCCGCCTACAGACGCAGGCCGAGACGTCCTGAAACGAGTCGCGATCCGGAACGAGTGCGCGCCTGGACTACTGCGGGTCGTGGGCTTGGGCGTGCCTGGCGACAACGCGTCCAACAACCGAAGGTTCTCTACAACCCGCCCGACATGTCCCCGGACCCGGCTCCCTACGAGAGATCACCTCGGCCGCCGCTCTCCGAGTCGGACAGGTGTTGCTAGTCGCGGTCAACTCAACACATCACCGAACTCGCCTTCAGTCCACCCCCGGCTGTGGAGCAGGCATCTCTACTCTTGAATGGCGGTCTCGACCGCGGCGGTCGAGTGCGTTCGACTCGCGAGTCGAAGGGTGATGGGACCTCGAGCTCTTTCGTGCAGCCACGACGCATTGTGGCGTAGGCCGTCGATGCTGGCCAGCGCTGGCGGCGCTGGCGGCGCTCGCGGGAGTACACACCAAGACCTAGATCCGGTAGCGTCGCGAGCATGAAGGTATTCATTAGCTGGTCCGGGTCCGCAGAGCAGCGCGTAGCCGAGGCGCTGCGAGATGCGTTGGGAAGTGTGTGCGCGGGCGAAGTTGAACCGTTCGTATCGAGTCAGGACATCCCGCTTGGCGAGCGCGGCATCCCGATGATCGAGGCCAAGCTCTCCTCCACGGACTACGGCATCGTGGTGCTGTCCTCCGGGAACAAGGGTCGCCCATGGATCAACTACGAGGGCGGCGCGCTCGCTACGCTACTCAACCGGCGAGTCGCTGTCGTGCTGATGGACCTCAGCCGCGCGGACGTCGACACGCCGCTGGCGCCCTTCCAGTCTGCTCGCTTCCATGATCGCGACGAGATGTTGCGCCTGTTCACCGAGATTGCGCAACATGCTCGAGCGTCGTTCCCAACCGGTACCGTCGCCACGCTTTTCGACGCGGCGTGGAGCTCAATTCAGCAGTCGTGGATTCCGAATCAGGATGCCACGCCGAAGCGGTCTCGTTCGTCGCAAGACATGTTGGAGGAACTGGTCGAGCGGGTCCGGTCGATCGAAACAAGTCAGGCTCGGTCCTTCAAGCAGCTCCGCGCCGAAGACGAACCTTCGCGGGGACTAAAAATTGTACGGGAGTGGGCGGCCGAGAACGGCTACGATATTTCTTCCCGTGGCCCCGTCTCTGCGCAAATACTTGAGGCGTATGACGCCGCGCACTAGTGCGGCACTACCGTCGACCATCGGACGTCGAGGTATCCCCGGGTCACAGGCCGTAAGCGGAACCACATGAATTGGTGCCCCTGAGGAATTCTCCACTTATGCCATTTTGCAGTTTCTGCAACTCGGATGGACCAGCACGCACATGTTCGGCTCTCGAAAATGGTGAGATAACTATCGTCGAGCTGATACTGAGTTTTGTATTGGCGGCGTCGATTCAGAGGAGCTTGTCGCCTTACGTGTTATGGTGCGCGTCGGCACGGAGCGGCGGAAAACGCTGGTCCACTGACTTCCGAACGATTGTGTATTTGAATAAGTGAAGGAATTTCAGTCCTCGCTGCGGGAAACACGTCGTTCAAGGTATTGCTGAACCCCGCGACGCGCGTGGCACCCTTACTCCCGACGTCCCGATCGGTAAGGGAGTCGACGTAATGACGCTTGGGCATCTGCTCTCGAGGAAGAACGGGATTGTCCCCTCCTGATCTGAGGGCGACCCGTGGGCCGCACGTCGACCTCACACAATCTATGCTCACGGGAACGTCCTCGAGCACGACGTCGCCCTCCACCTCGGCGCGGCGGGCGATAGATGTGCCTCGACCACGAGGTCGTTAAGGACGGTACGCCTGTGATAGGCGCGCCGCTGTAGAGCATTCCGAGGGCGGGGCGACGCGCCCGGGCGTGTCGCCCCGCTAAAACAGGCCATTCCCGTCTATAACAGTGGATGACTCTTCTCGATTCACGTCTCTTCACAGGTTCGCGAGCTTCAGCCTGTGAATAAATGAGGGAAGAATAGATGAGTATCTACGCAAATGTAACTACTAGATCTGTTGACTGACCTTAAGCCTGCGCCCACATGTAGGGCTGATCACGAGCGAGGCGGGTCCACCCGCCTAATGCATTGAATCCCGCCGGGAACCGTCGGCGGTACCAATGAGCACGGCGGGGCGGAAGCGCAACAGGCGACGAAAGCTGACGGCGTTTTCGGGCCGAGCGCCTTTGTCATTCCCGCCGTACTGCAACCGCAAAGCGGCCGATCCTACGCCGGCACTTCAAGAGGCTGGTACGGCGATGCAATACGCTGCACAAGAATTGCTTCATCGACAAAAGTAGGGGAAGACCTGGCATTGGATTGCAGCAGGCCCGAACGTAAAGAGCCGTCGTCCCCACCGCTTCTCGAAAGCTAGTTTCCAACGACGTGGTAGCGGTGCCGACCTGAGAACCACAGCCCGGTCTTGAACGACCGACGGTAAGTTCCGACGAATCCGATCGGCTTGACGAATACGTCGACCTTCCAAGAGAGGCCGTCGACCACCGGCAAGACATCCCCGCGGTTCTTCAGGTCTAAGTACCAGGAATCCGCCGCAGAGGTGACGAATACCGCTTGCCTTCCGCTCGGCCCTCTCGGAAGCAGGTAGGCGTTCGAATCCACCTCGCCTTGTTGCCCAAGGTGACCCGAGAGGTGCAGCGAGTCCCCCTCCAGAAAGTTAATCCACTCGTAGCTCCGCGCGTTTGGCGACGCCAGGTACTCCTGCAGCCACCGGTGCCAGCGGTCAGGCAGAGGTTTCCCCGACTCGGACGACGGAGCGCAAGGCTCTCCAGGACGACCGACCGGGAACACGGCACGGCGCCGAAGCAGCCACGCGAGGATCACGTCGAGGTTGCCGTCCGCATCCCACACCTCCGCGACCAACCGGAGCGTGGGGTCCTCCGTCGGCTTGCCCGCGTCGTACCACCACATCAGCCCGCGATCCGGGCGGGTCCAGCCGAGGCGGTACAGCAACAGTTGCTGCAGCGCTGACCAGTAGCCCAGCGACTGAGGGTGCGGGTCCCCTCGCAACGGTGCGGCTGGGATCCGTCCATACGAACTGTCGAAGCTCACTGCGCGCAGCACATCGGGTACCCCCCAGAACCACTCGAACTGGCCCCCGAGGTCAGCGTCACGAGGAGTCGCCCTTGCGGCGTCGCTCGAGAAGCGCGTTCGCTCGATCAGCTGATTCGTATCCACCACCATTGCCCCCATGCTCGCTCGGAAGACCGGCGCATCAACACTAAGTAGACGAACACCTTCGTGGCCGACGTGCGCCTCTATCAGTTCATTACGTCACCAACTCGAACAGAACCTGCCTGCACTGGCAAGACCATACTGAGCTCTAGAGCCTGCAAACCACGCCGCGCCGGACCCCAGCAACGACGGAGACCCGTCAGCTCGATCGCGACGGCACCTCCCTTGCGCCCTTCTTGCCCGCTAGCTGGGAGGCGTGGAGGTGGCGGTGGCGAAGTCGAAGCAACAGGCATCCAAGCTCTGGGCAGACCGACAACACATCGATCCCTCACCATGGACGCGCAGGGCGTCTCCCCGTGCGTGCGGGAAGGATCCTCTGCGTGATTCGCAGGCCGCACGGAAGTGCGACTAGTTGCGAAACCCCCGAACCCGCGAGGACACCAACCATAGAGGCTCTGCCACACCCACCGACGAGACGTCCCACCTCCAGACAAATGCGCCTGCAGTCAAACCGAGCCTGTTCCCCGACGCCGCATCGGCAGGGGGATCCATGTCAACCTGACATTTACTCCGCTTCTCGCCACTGAGCGAGTGGTGACCCTCTTGGCTCCGAGAGACCTCGCGGTGAAGCGCTGAGCGGGTGTCTCCGCCCGCTCCTGAAGACGCTGGTGAACGCACCGATCAGGGTGATCGACGTCGACGGCTGCGTCGACCCTCGTGACGGCGCGACCGTCGCGCTGCCGGCTGTTCACGAGCGGTTGCAGCGACTCGCAGACACAGCGGCGAGATGTCGATCGCGGGTCTCTGTACCCGCTCGTCTCTGCCTGGCTACGGCAAGGTCGTACCTGAGCTATAGATTGAAGATCTTGTGATTCTTGAAGGCTGGTGACGATGCGAGCGGACTCACCATTGTGGCGGGTGATGGGCGACCCCGCGCAGGCTGTAGAAGCCGCAGCGCTCGCGCGCGTGTGCCAGCTCCTCCCGGACGACGGCATCGCACGAGCGTGGGCGAACGTCAGCTTCACCGACAGCGACGGCAAGCTCAACGAGGTCGACGTTCTGATCCTCACCCGGGCGGGTCTGCTCCTCGTCGAGCTGAAAGGCTGGCACGGAGACGTTTCAGGCGACCAGCACAGCTGGACGCACGCGGGCCGGCGAGAGCCGAATCCGCGCAAGCTGGCCAATCTCAAGGCGAAGCGACTCGCCAGCGTTCTGAAGGATCTCGCGCGTGCCAACGGTGCTCCAGCCAACACGGTGCCCTTCGTCGTCGAAGCCGTCGTCCTGCACGGTCAAGACTCACGGGTGAACCTCGATCGATACGGGTCAGAGGCGGTGTTCGCGCTCGACGGATACAAGGTGAAGAGCGCCGGAGAGCCCCTCCGATTGTTCTCGGAGTTGATCGCGGCGCCACCGACGCACTCCCTCATCGATCGCCCCGCAGCGAAGACCATCGATGCGCTCATGAACGCCGCCGGCCTGATGCCACGCGCCAAGCAGCGGATGATCGGTCAGTTCGCTCTCGACTCGAGCGAACCACTCGGCGAGGGTCCCGGCTGGCAGGACTTCCTGGTCACCCACCCTCGAGCCAAGACGAAGCATCGCATTCGTCTCTTCCCGTACCCCAAAGGCTCGAGCAAGGACGCTCGCGCAGAGATCGGTCATCGTGCTCAGCGAGAGTTTCGACTGACCTACGGCGTCATCCATCCGGGCATCATCGGACCGACGGAGCTGCTCGACTCCGAGGAGGGTCCGGCCCTCGTCTTCGCCCACGATCCGGGTGAGGCGAGCCTCGGGGAGTACCTCGCTGAGCATGCCAACGACCTCGACTTCGCGGATCGCGAGCGTCTCGTGCAGCAGCTCGCCGAGCTGGTGCGATTCGCCCACGGGCAGCGGCTCACCCACCGCGCCCTGTCGCCGGTCAGCGTTCGAGTCACATCGAGCGCAGACGAGACGACCCTCCGCATCCGCGACTGGGATCTCGCGCGGCGACCGGAAGCCGGAACGACGACCGCCACGCTGCTGTCCCGCGGGATCACCGACATCTTCGGGCTCGTGGAACAAGACGCAATGCTGTATCTCGCTCCCGAAACGCTGCGCGGTTCGGCGCCGGATTCGGCACAGACGTTGGACGTCTACGGGCTCGGCGCGCTCGCCTTCCTCCTTCTCACTCAGCAGCCGCCCGCCGCGAACCTGCCTGCACTCGAAGCACTCATCGCGTCTAGCGCAGTGGGCCTCGACCCGCGAGCCGTGACGCCGGAGGTCTCGGACGCCCACGCAGCGGTCATCCTCGAAGCGACCGCCTTCCGTGAAGAACTCCGCCTTCTCGATGTCGGGGAGTTCCAGACCTCGTTCGAACAAGCGAGACGAGCGATGCGATCCGAAGAACAACCGGTGCCCGCTCCAGGCGACCCGCTCGATGCCGCGATCGGTGACATCGTCGGGGAGCGGTTCGAGATCGAGCAGCGTCGCGGCTCCGGCTCAACCGGTGTGGCGCTCCAGGTGACCGATTACGACAGCGACCACGATCACGTCATCCTGAAGCTTGCGAAGGACGATGCCGCCGCCACGCGGCTCGCCATCGAAGCAGAGGTCCTCGACCGACTGGACAGCCCCCGCGTCGTGAAACGACTCGACGGGCCGCTCGCAGTCGGCACTCGCCAGGGGCTCCTGATGACGGACGCGGGGCGCGAGACGCTTGCCGACCGTATCCGCCTCGAGGGGAAGGCGACGATCGAGCAACTGGAACGATGGGCGGACGATCTCTTCGAAGCGGCTCAGCACATGGGAGAGCGCGGCGTCTTCCACCGGGACATCAAGCCGTCGAATCTCGCGGTGAAGCCCGATCCAGGGAATCGGAAGCCACGGCTCATGCTGTTCGACTTCTCCCTGGCGGAGGAGCCCCTCGAGAACGTCAAGGCAGGCTCGCGCCCCTATCTCGACCCTTACCTCGGATCGGGCGGACGGTCGCAGTACGACAGCGCTGCCGAACGCTTCGCCATCGCAACGACACTGTTCGAACTGTCGACGAGTTACCAGGTCTGGTGGCCCTCGGGCGACGCGCCGACCACTGCGATGGAAGCACCTGTCGTCGAGGCCTCGTCTTTCGATCCGAGCGTCGCCAAGGGCCTCAGCGCGTTCTTCCAGGCGGCGCTGGCACCGAAGGTGTCGGACCGGCACCCGTCGCTCGACGAGATGCGGAAGGCCTGGAGTACCGCACTCGCCGGCGCACGAAGCGACGAGCAGGACACGGAGGCGAATGACACGAAGGCAGCCTCCGCGACGCTCGATACTCCGCTATCGGATGCCGGGCTGAGCGCCCGAGCTCTCTCGGCACTCAGCAGGGTCAAAGCGAAGACCGTCGGCCAGCTGCTGGGAATCCCGCCGATGACGATCAATGGAGTCCGTGGCCTCGGTGAACAGGTGCGGCGCGAGATTCAGTCACGGATTCGCGAGTGGCGTCAGCGACTGACGACGACGGTCGTGGTGGCGGAGCCACCCGCTGTAGCAGGACGCCGCTCCGTCGAATCCCTCTTCGGTACGGTCTCGCAGAAATCAGGCGAATCCGTGGAAGACCAGTACAGGCGACTGCGCAAGAACAGCACGCTGAAGGCCCCTACTGCAGACACCGCTCGCTGGGTGCAAGAGCTCGGAGGAATAGCGACCCTCGACGAGGTCTCGACGAAGTTGCTCCGCGAGTACGGGTCGACGCTCGATGAGGGAAAGCGGAGACAGCCTGCGAACGAAGTCGTCCGCACGATCCTCGAGCTCGACACGCGCTCGAGTGCGCCGCGCTTCGTCTTCCAGACCCTTCGGCAACGATCAGGCACCGCCGTCGCGTTCGCTCCGGACGATGGCAGCGGCTTCTCGTTCGACGACGCGGAGCTTCACCTCGAGGTACTGCTCCGGCACGCACAGCTGGTCGACCGACTCCTCGTCGACGACGACGTCGTCCCGGCGACGCGCCTTCGTGAAACTCTGCTCGCCGAGGACGGACCAGCTCTTCGACTCTCGAGCTCTCGGGTCGCCCAACTCGCTGTCGGGCTGTCGGCAACGGGGCGGCTCTCGTCGGTTGGGGAGGCGTTTCGAGCTGATCTCGACCCTGCGCGGGCTGTCGAGTTGGCGCTTCGCGGTGCTGCGACACAGGACCTCGCAGTCGTCACGATCGAGCAGCGCGTCCGTGCGCGATTCCCTGCGATCCATACCATTCCGAGCCGGCCCGCTCTCGACACGGCCGTTATGACGGCGATGCCGTATCTCGAGTGGCGTGATGACGAGGGAAGGTACAGGCTGCGCGATTCCGACCTGCAGTCATCGAGTCGCACGGGCACCTCGACGGTGTGGGGGCGGCCTGCCGATGATCCGGTGATCACGAGTCGGCTGACCGGCTCCCTGCGAGACAAGGGCGCCCTTGTTCTCGTCACCTCGCGTCAACGGGGGCTCGCTCTCACGGCGACTCGCCTGGCACGCGAGCACGGCCTGCGGGTCGTCGACCTGGCCGATCTCGCCCTCGACGCTCTGAAAGCGACGGCGACAGCGAAACAGGTCAAGTGGCCTGTCGTGATTCGTGCTGATGGCCAGCCACCGGGTTCACAAGATCGACGCCACCTTTTCACTCTCGCTCGTCTGGCCATCACTCCTGCCTGGCAGAACCTTCTGGCCGAGCCCGAGCCGATGATCTTCCTGAACGCGGCCGTGCTCGCTCGCCTCGACCTCGTCGATCTGCTCGCAGAGGTGACCGACCTCGGCACGGCGCGTGCCGCAGCGCGCTGGTTCCTCCTGCCGAGGCCGCTCTCCAGCGGCACCCCTGACCTCGACGGGTCGCCCTTCCCCTTCGGCGCGGACGGATGGCTCGAGTTGTCACTCGGGGCACTCGATTCCACCGGCTCCGAACTACCCGCCTCAACGACGCACCGAAAGATCGGCACCCCGTGATCGACTCAGCCCTCCTCCTCGCCGATCTGAAGCTCCAGCTCAAGCTGCTCGAGGCGGACCTCCGCACACGCGCCGACGACGTCGAGAACTCGTGGGGAGCGCGCCTCCGCGAGGAGCACGGCCTTGCGACGCGGCGCGAGCGCACAGGCCTTTCCTGGATCGCCTGGCGCGATGGGGAAGTGGCCCAAGCCGCCGTCTCCTGGATTCTCGCAAGTGTGTTCATCCGCTTCGCCGAAGACAACGGTCTGCTCGCCGGCGCCCAGCGGAACCACCGTCTGATTGCTCTGCCGTGGTTCGCCGCGCCTGGCGAGGGTCTCGACAGGGCTGTGGAGAACGAAGCTGCGTTCTACGCAGCCTCCCCGACCATGACCAGCCGCGACTGGATGCAGGACGCCTTCCGCGCTCTCGCCGATCTGCCCGCCGGACGGACTCTCGTCGACCCGCAGCACTCGGCTGTCTGGCATGCACCGATCTCGGCGGACGCGTCCGACAGGTTGCTCGCCTTCTTCCGCCGAACCACTCCGAGTGGCGAGCTGGTGCACGACTTCGGCGACGCCGACCTGGGCACTCGCTTCCTCGGCGACCTGTACCAGGATCTGTCGGACTACGCGAAGAAGACCTACGCGCTGCTGCAGACGCCGGACTTCGTCGAGGAATTCATCCTCGATCAGACGCTGACTCCCGCGATCGCCGAGTTCGGGCTGACCGGGCTGAAGCTCATCGATCCTGCTTGTGGATCCGGGCACTTCCTGCTCGGCGCCTTCGAGCGGCTCACTACCGAGTGGGCCGCGGTCGCACCCGGTCTCGACAAGGGCGAGCGCGTGCAGCGCGCTCTCGATTCCGTGCACGGCGTGGACCTGAACCCCTTCGCGGCGGCCATCGCTCGCTTCCGCCTAACCGTGGCGGCTATCAAGGCGGCCGGCATACCAACGCTGACCGCGGCGCCGGCCTTCCACTACCACCTCGCGATTGGGGACTCGCTGCTAGGTAGCGTGAACCAGTCATCCACGCTCGACCTTGGAGATGGCGAGTACTTCGAGTACGACACGGAAGATCTTCGCGCTTACTCCGGCATCCTTTCGCCCGGCCAGTACCACGTCGTTGTCGCCAATCCTCCTTACATCACAGTCAAGGACGCGACGCTGAACCAACGCTACAGAGGCCTATACTCCACTTGTTCTGGAACGTACGCGCTCTCCGTACCGTTCATGGAACTGCTCTTCCGTCTTGCAAAAACCCCCGTTGGCGGCGGCGCCGGGTATGTCGGACAGATTACATCGAATTCGTTTATGAAGCGAGAGTTTGGCAAGAAACTTATTGAGCGGTTCTTGTCCGGCCGTTTTACAGGCATATCCCCCGACTACGTCGACTTGACTCAAGTTATTGATACCTCCGGCGCGTATATCCCTGGGCACGGTACGCCGACTGTCATCTTGATTGGTCGACCCGAAAAGCCGAAATCCGATCTCGTGCACTCCGTACTGAGCATTCGGGGTGAGCCTGGACAACCCGCGGATCCTGCCCTCGGACTCGTCTGGCAGGAGATTGTCGGAGGAATAGACGAGACCTCATTTGATGGGCAATTTGTCACCGTCGTCGACGTGCCTCGCGAAAATTTCGCCAGCTTCCCTTGGTCGCTTTCCGGCGGAGGAGCCAGTAACCTTACCGCAGCAATTGAAGCAACAACCGGGCGATTGGGGACAGAAATTGCCGTAGTTGGGAGAACCACTCACACAGGTCTCGACGAGGCCTTCTATAGGCCCATCGGTTACTCCGCGCGCCGCCATCTGGAGAACGCTGTACCAGTAGTGCTTGGCGACGGAGTTCGCGATTTTACGATTCGTCCAGAGCTGGATACGCTATTTCCTTACGACGAGAACGGCCAGCCCATCGAGCCCACGAAGCATTTCGAGCGGGACGTCTGGCGATTCCGCGCAAGTCTGAAGAACCGAGTTGACTTCGGTCAAACCCCTGAAGAACGCGGTCTGCGATGGTTCGACCACAGCATGTTCTTTCCGAAAAGATTTGCGGAACCCCTGTCAATATCATTTGCGTTTGTGGCGACGCATAACCACTTTGTGCTCGATCGTGGAGGCAAAGTTTTCAAGCAGTCGGCGCCGGTAATCAAGTTGCCGGAGGGGGCGACGGAGGACGACCACTATGACCTGCTCGGCGTCCTCAACTCCTCCACCGCCTGCTTCTGGCTTAAGCAGGTCAGTTATCCGAAGAGCGGCGATCCGGAAAGCTGGAGTAATCGATACGAATTCACTAGTACGAAATTAGAGGATTTTCCGCTTCCCGCCGTCCGGATACGTGATCTGTCCCGGGCTCTCGACGAGGTGGCGCGAGCACGCGCCGAAGTTTCGCCGCGGCACATGGTTGCCACTTCCGGGCCTTCCTTTCTGCCTGAAGCACGCGCCGAATGGCTAAGACTCGGCCGTACTCTTGTGGCGTTGCAGGAAGAGCTCGATTGGCGAACTTATGTCGCCTACGGCTTGGCCGATAGGGAGCTGGCAACCGAGTTGCCGAATTTCGTGGAAATCGGTCCGAACGAGAGACCTTTTGAGGTTCGGCTTGCTCGCGAACTGGCCGCTGGCGCCGTCCAGACATCGTGGTTCACGAGGCATGAGCGCGAGCCGTTCTCTACCCTCCGCTCCAGTCTGCCCGCCTGGTATCGCGACTTGGTGGAGCGGCGGCTGAGTGCGATCGAGACGAATCCGTTCCTCAAATTGCTAGAGCAGCCTGAGTACAAGCGCCGTTGGGCAGGTTCGAGTTGGGAGGAGCTGCTTGCAGAGGCCGCACAGGAAGCGCTCCTCGGCCATCTCGGCCGTGCGGACCTCTGGCGGGACGCTTCAGGTCGCCCGCTCGTGCGCTCCGCTGCTCAGGTGGCAGATGAGCTTCGTCGGGACGAACAGTTTCGCGAGTTGCTCGTGATCCACGCCGGATCCCAGGACTTCGACCTCAGCGTTGAGGTGGGCAAACTACTCGCTCTCGAGGCAGTCCCCGCGCTTGCGGCACTCCGCTACAAAACGACCGGTCTCGAGAAGTTCCATGAGTGGGAGCGCGTCTGGGAGCTCCAGCGTGCGGAGGATCGCGGCGAGCTCGTCAAGGTGCCGGTTCCACCGAAGTACAAACCAGTCGATTTCCTCAAGACCAGCTACTGGTCGGCCCGCGGGAAGCTCGACGTGCCCAAGGAGCGGTTCCTCTCGTTCCCCGGCAGCACGCTTCCAGACGATTCGTCGGCTCTCTTCGGCTGGGCCGGCTGGGACCACGCGGAGCGCGGGCAGGCGATCGCCCGTCTGACGAACGAGCTGTCCCGCGCGGGCGCACCGGACGAGCAGGTCATTCCTCTCGTCGGCGCCTTGATCGAGCTCGAGCCCTGGCTGAAGCAATGGCACGATGAACTCGACGCCCGTAGCGGCGTCAGCCCTGCCGTCGCGATCTCCGGACTCATCACCACGCTGCTCGACCGCCTGGGTCTCGGCAGAGACGACATCGCCGCCTGGCGACCGCCCGCGCCGACGCGCGGAAGAAGGAGCGCTTCGTGACCGACTACTCCCTGAACTCTCCCCTGCGAGACCTGATCCGGCTCCCAGAGCGGGTCGAGGCGGCCGACTTCGTCATCAAGCTCGATGAGGGTGTCGCCCGGCATGAGCAGACCATCAAGGACTACGTGGTCACCGAGGCGATCGCCGGCGCGCTCGCGGCCGGACTCGATCTCGTCACGAGCGCCCTGCGCAGTCAATCGTCGCGCGGCTCGTTCCTCGACGGGTCCTTCGGCTCCGGAAAATCCCACTACATGGCGGTGCTCCACCTCCTCCTGTCGGGCAGCATCGCGGCCAGGCAGATTTCCGGGCTCGCACCCGTCATCGCCACCCGCCAGGAGACCCTCGAGCGCAAGCTGCTCGTCCTCGACTTCAACCTGCTCGGAGCACGCTCCTTCGAGGATGCGATCTTCGGCGGCTACCTCGATACGGTGGCGACCAAGCATCCCGACGCGCCGGCACCTGTGCTGCACGCGAGCGACTCCCTCCTCGCCGACGCTCGAGGGCTTCGGACCCGCTTGGGTGACGACGCCTTCTTCGCTGGGCTCGGCGGTGGCGATGCCGCCTGGGGCGACTTCGGCGCATCGTGGGATGCGCGGAGCTTCGACGCAGCCGCCGAGCAAGCACCGGGCTCTGCCGATCGAGACCGCCTCGTCGGAGACCTGGTCTCCGCCTATTTCGCGGGGTACGCGCGGTCGGGCGAATGGTTGCCCATGAAGGACGGGCTGCGGGCCCTCTCCGCACACGCGAAGTCGCTCGGCTATCAGGGCCTCGTCTTCCTGATCGATGAGATCGTGCTCTGGCTCGGCCAGCACCTCGCCGATCAGGCGTGGGTGCAGGGCGAGATCGAGAAGGTCGTGCAGCTCGCCGAGAACGCCGCCGCGAATCTCCCTGTCCCCATTGCGTCCTTCCTCGCTCGGCAGCGCGACCTCCGCGACTTCCTGGGATCGCACATCGCGGGTGCCGAGCGGGCAGCGCAAGGGCAGCTCTTCCAGTACTGGGAGGACCGGTTCTCGAAGATCAAGCTGCAGGCCGCCGATCTACCCAGGATCGTCAAGCAGCGCCTCCTCCAGCCGATCTCGCCCGATGCCGCGACCACTCTCGGCCGCGCCCTGACCGAGGTGAAGCGCGACTACGCATCCTGGGGCTACCTGCTCAGCGACGACGCGAACTCCGACGAGCGCGCCTTCGCCGACGTCTACCCGTTCAGTCCGGCGCTCGTCGACACGATGGTCGCTCTGTCGAGTCTCATGCAGCGAGAGCGAACCGCGCTCAAACTCATGGCCGAGCTGCTCAGCGACGGGCGCGACGTGTTGCTGGTGCGCGATGTGATCCCGGTCGGCGATCTGTACGCGCCGGTGGTACTCGGTGGATCGCAGCCCCTTTCCGAGGAGATGAAGCAGCACTTCGCGATCTCGCGGCGCTTCTACGAGTCGAAGATGAAGCCCTACCTGCTGCGCAAGCATGGGCTCACGGAGAGTGCCGTCGCAGGACTGCCTCGCGGACATGCGTTCGTCACCGAGGACCGTCTCGCGAAGACCGTGCTCATCGCTTCTCTCGCACCGGAGGCCACGTCGCTCGCGAACCTCACCGCCGCAAAGCTCGCCGCGTTGAACTGGGGAACGATCGACGCCTTCATTCCCGGCACGGAGGCCGAGCAGGTGCTCTCCCTCGTCCGTGGTTGGTCGAGCGAGTTCGGCGAGATCAGCGTCGGCGACGGCCCGGACCCGATCATCACTGCGACTCTCAGCGGCGTCGACTACGACTCGATCCTCGACCGGGTGCGGACCGAGGACAACCTGCACACCCGACGCGAGATCGTCCGCAAGTTGATCGCGGCCGAGCTGCAGCTTCCGCCGGACGACACGCTCGTCGGGAAGCGTCTGACGCACGTCTGGCGGGGTCACAAGCGAGTCGTCACCGTGAAGTTCGGCAACGTCCGAGACGACACAGACGTGCTCGACAGCGATCTCCTGCACAGCGACCCCGAGTGGCGGGCGGTCATCGACTTCCCCTACGACAGCGGAACGCACTCTCCTGCCGACGACGTAGCGCGGCTGCGGAAGCTCCGCGAGGGCACGCGGGGGTCGAACACCATCGCGTGGATCCCCAACTTCCTGTCGGACGCACGCCAGGCCGATCTCGGCAAGCTCGTCCTGCTCGAGTACCTCTTGACGGGGAGCCGCTTCGACCAGAACGCCGACCATCTCGCGCAGGCCGACCGCGGACCCGCTCGTCAGACACTCGAGTCGCAGCGGCGGACCCTCCGCGACGTCCTCACGACCGCGCTACGGCAGGCGTACGGGGTGAACGCTCCGGACGAGACGAACGTCGGCAGCGATCTCGCCGGCAACGAGATCTTCTCGGCGCTCGCGCCCGGTGTGCCGATCACTCCGCCTCCGACCGGCACCCTTCTCGCTGGTCTGCGACACGCTCTCGAGACCGTCTGGCGGGACGAGTTCCCGGATCACCCGGATCTCGGGGCTGAGGAGGTCACCGATCGGCGACTTGCGGAGTCGCTCGGCCTCATCACCTCCACGGTCGAGCTGGGCGGGCGCCGCCAGGGGCTCGTCGCCGCCGAGCAGCGCCTCGCGCGGGACATCATCGCTCCCTTGGGGCTCGGTGCGCAGAACGAGAACGTGCTGGTCATCGACGCCACGAACTTCGTCTGGGGCCCGCGCTTCGCACGCTGGGAGGGCGAGCTCGCTCCTGCGATAACCGTCGGCGCTCTCCGCGGGAAGCTCGCGTCGTGGGGAATGACGCGAGGTATGGAGGACGCGGTCCTCATCACCTGGGCGCTGCTCGGCAATTGGGAGTTCGGCGGCGGCGTTCCGGCGATCGGCTCCCTGCCTGACGGAGCGAGTCCTCGGAAGGCGAATCTGCCGAGCCAGGAGGACTGGGATCTCGTGCAGCAGAGAGCCGGGTCGATCTTCGGGACAGTCCCGGAGGTGAATCTGACTCCGCGCGCGGTCGGCCGATTCGCTACTGCTCTTCGGGCCGCTGTCGTCAGCAGCCGGGCCTCGACGCTCAGCGCGGCGCTCGAGCTGCACGCGGAGGTGCTCGGCATCGATGCCGCCGCCGCAACGGGTCGCTTGGCCACAGCGCGGCGAACGGCGGAGTTGACCGAGTCGCTGTCCGCCACGATCGGAGACAAGGCGTTGATCGAGACGCTCGCGACGTTCGACCTGCCGACAGAACTCAGCTCCTTCGGCAGCGCTCACGGCTCGGCCGAGCGGCTCGCCCGTGAACTCGACGGCCTCGACTGGGACATGATCGCTGCTGCACAGGCCAAGCACGACTCCGCGTTCACCGAATCGCTCGCGCAGCTGCGGGAGGCCGCGGCGGTCGACGAGTCCGTCGCGTCACTGGAACCACGCTTGAAAGACGCTGCCGCGAAAGCTCGGAAACTCGTCATCACCGTGGACCCTCCTGTGATCCGTCCTCCCCTCCCTCCGATTGACTCGCCGTCGCAGGCCATTCACCGACGCCGAACCACTGTCACCGACCTCGATAAGGCGTTCGACACACTCCGCGCCGAGATCGAGCAGGAGGCTGGCACCGACGGCAGCGTCACGATCACCTGGCAGGTCGACTGAGCATGCCCGCACCGACCGTGACCGAGCCTGCCCTTCGTCAGCACCTCGCTGCCTGGCTCTCGAGCGAGCGCCGACGCGCGAGGACGATCCTCGTCCGTGCACAGCCGACGTGGTCGGGAGCAGAGACGCTCACCTTCGGCGACGCCACCGTGCGCGTGGTCGAGGGCGTCTCGGGGCTCGCCGCGCTCGACGCGATGCGCTCCGCGGGCGAGGACGAGTTCATCGCCGTGCTCACCTCGCTGACCGAATCCGAGCTGGGTACGGCGGTCGTGCTCGATGCGGAGAGGCAGAAGGTCACGGATCTGGACGAGTGGAACATCGTGCCGGCGCTGTTCGGCGCGCGCGAGTATCCCGCCCAGCCCGTTCGCGCGCTCGGGTCCTGGGTGCCGCGACTCCTCGTCTCCCTCCGCCGAGAACGCGGGTTCACGCCGGCTCCGGGTGGACTGCTCTCTGCTCAGCACGTCGTCCAGTCGATGCTCGTGGCGATGCTCGGCGTCGACCGCATCGACGCTCTCGCTGCATCGACCGCGCTCGCGACTCTCGATGACCCCGGAGTGAAGTCCCGTCTTGCGGACCTGGATCAGGAGTCACGCGCTGGTCTGATCAGGGCGACCGCCATCCATGTCGAGCAGCACCTGGCAATGGCGCTGCGCGCCGCGTCCGCCCCTGGTGGTGTCTCCTCCGTCGCGGTGGGACTCGTCGTCGGTGAGCTGTGGGCATCCGGACCCGTTGCACCGGACACCGCAGTCGCCGCCGCTCGCGTGAGGATCGAGAAGTACGTGGGGACGGCGCCGAGCGCATCGGCTGCGCAGCGCTACGGCGCCTCCGCGAAGCTCATCGCCCAGCGATGGCTCGCCGACGACAACGAGCACGCTCATTCCGTCCTCGACCAGGCTGAGGCGCTCTGCGGAGACCTCGGCTGGGCCGAGGGCGCGGCGGCGTCCAGTTTCCTCCCCGCCGGCCTTCGCGCCCGCGTCTCGGTCTTCGCGGAAGCGGTTGAAGCCGCGGCAGCCGTCCCGAGCGCCCGTGCATCTCTCACTGTCGACGACGCGCTCTCGCGGATCGAATCGCACGGCGCGCGCTCCTCCTTCGAGCGGTCCCGTCCCACCGCCCTCATGGCGGCGCGCCTCGTCCGGTGGCTGAGTGGCTCTCGCGCCTCCTCCGTGGGCCTGAGCTCCGCGATTCTCGCCTACGCGGCGAACGGCTCCTGGGCGGAGCGGGCCCTCGGAGACCTCTGGGACGGTGACACCGATCGAAGTCTCGCCGGCGCGTACCGCGCGCTCGCCTACGCGGTGCAGACCCAGCGTCGTATCGAGGACGCCACCGCTGCACGGGCACTCACCGGCGATCTGTCGACAGATGACTCCGTGCTCCCCGTGGAGAGCCTGCTCTCACGCCTCGTCGTACCGCTCAGTACGCACGGCCCGGTCCTCCTCATCGTTCTGGACGGCATGAGCGTGCCCTCAGCGGTGGAGCTGGCGACCGACCTTCCCTCTCGGGGCTGGACGGAGGTCGTCCGGAAGACGTCTCTGCGACGCGGTACCGCCCTCGCAGCTCTGCCGACCGTGACGGAGTACTCCCGCACCTCGCTCTTCTCCGGAGCGTTGCGCAAGGGAACTCAGCAGCTCGAGAAGGCGCAGTTCGCCACAGCGGTCGATGGAGTGGTGTTCCACAAAGACGATCTGCGTTCAGAGCCCGGACACGCGCTACCGCCGGCCGTCAGCGACGCGATCGCCGACTCCGGCCGAAGGATCGTCGGCCTCGTGCTGAACACGATCGATGATGCATTGGCGAGCGCCGACGTCGATTCACTCCGCTGGAGTCTGCGCTCGATAGCGCACCTCGAAGCGGTTCTCGACGCCGCGCTCGAAGCCCGACGGACCGTCATCCTCACGTCCGACCACGGGCACGTCGTCGAGCGCGGCAGTGAGCTCCGGAGCGTCCCGCAGTCGCCGGCGCGGTGGCGCGAGGTCAGCACGGGGCCCGCACGGGCCGACGAGGTCCTCGTCAGCGGCCCACGCGTCCTCGCCCCTGGCGGCAGCGCTGTGCTCGCCGTTTCCGACGGCCTCCGCTACGCCTCGAAGAAGGCGGGCTACCACGGAGGCGCAGCCCTCGCCGAGCTGACCATTCCGATCCTCGTCGCCAAGCCCCGGGGCGCTGGTGATCCGGCTGGATGGGCTGAGGCTCCGCCCCAGGAGCCGTTGTGGTGGAACGAAACCCTCAGGGCGCCGACGGCGCCGCCCCCTGCATCGCCCAAGCGCAAGGCGACGAAAACGAAGGAGCCTGCGGCGACCGTCGGCTCGACGCTGTTCGAGATCGAGCCGACCGCGGAGGAGGCGGCCACATCCCGTCGGAGCACCGCCGAGCAGCTTGTCGCGAGCGACATCTATCGAGCACGCCGCAAGATGGCCGGTCGTCACCCGATCGAGGACAGCGTCGCGAGCGCGATCGTCGCCGCGCTCCAGGCAGGCGGCGGCCGCGCCCATCGCGACACCCTGGCCGTCCGGGCGGCCGTTCCCGGTGCGAAGATGCCCGGTCTCCTTGCGGCCTTCCGCCGGGTCCTCAACCGGGACGGATACCTGGTCATCGACACGGATTCAGACGGGGTCACTGTGGTTCTCGACCTCGCGCTTCTCAACGAGCAGTTCGAGTTGGGTACTGGATCGTGACGGCCGTCAGCCCGCGTCGGCGCCGCGAGATCATCGATGCCCTGCGCCGCGGCACGGTCCCTCAGCGCGGACTGGATGTGATGGCCGTCGGTCTCGACCGTTTCGAGGCCTCGGTGATCGACGAGCTGGACAGCGTCTCGGACGGCGGTGCGGTCTTCAAGGCCGTTCGCGGCGAATACGGAGCGGGTAAGACCTTCTTCGCGCGGTGGCTGACCGAGACCGCGAAGCAACGAGGATTCGCGACGGCCGAGGTGCAGATCTCGGAGACGGAGACACCGTTGCACCGTCTTGAGACGATCTACCGCAGAGTGACCGAGAACCTCTCGACCGAGGCGACCCCGCCGAGCGCCTTCCGCGAGGTCGTGGACGGGTGGCTTCGGGTCCTCGAGGAGGATGCGATCGCCGCGGGTGCCGCCTCCGCCGATCGCAGCGAGGTCACGCGACTCACCGAGTCGTTGCTGGAACGTCGCCTCGCTGCGGTGTCCAGCACAGCTCCCGCTTTCGCTGCCGCCCTTCGTGGGTACCATGTCGCGACCGTCGCGGGAGACATCGAGACTGCCGACGGACTCGCGGCATGGCTCGCTGGGCAGCCTCATGTCGCCGCGTCCGTCCGACGCGTCGCGGGTGTGCGCGGTGACCTCGACCATTTCGGTGCGTTCGGATTCCTTCAAGGTCTGCTCGCCGTTCTCCGCGACTCCGACTACCGCGGCCTCGTACTGGTTCTGGATGAGGTCGAGACCCTGCAGCGGGTGCGCAGCGATGTGCGCGAGAAGTCCCTCAACGCACTTCGACAGCTCCTCGATGAGATCGACGCGGGGCGCTTCCCCGGCCTCTACGTGCTCATCACCGGCACACCGGCCTTCTTCGATGGGACTCAGGGGGTGCAACGCCTCCCTCCACTCGCCGCTCGGATCGGAGTCGACTTCAGCGGGGACCCCCGATGGGACAACCCCCGAGCGCCGCAGGTGCGGCTCCTCGGCTTCCAACGCGGAAGTCTCCAGGAGCTGGGCACGCGGGTCCGTGGTATCTACACCTCGGGCAGTGCCGAGGCTGGTCGGATCACGGCGCTCATCACCGATGACTACCTCGAGGCGCTTGCGGAGACTGTCGCCGGTCGGCTCGGGGGCAAGGTCGGGATCGCCCCACGGCTCTATCTCCGGAAGCTCGTCGACATTCTCGACAAGGTCGAGCAGTTCCCCGATTACGTGCCGACGGAGGCTTCGTCCGTCACCGTGTCCACCGCCGAGCTGAACGAGGACGAGCGCGCAGCGATCGGCGGCCTCGACGCGATCCAGCTCGATGTCTGACGGCGCCGAACTGGCGGGCGCGCTCGAGTACCACGTCGCGAACACGCTCGGCTGGGACGACCTGCGGCCGCTTCAGCGTGCGGCGATCGAGCCCGTGCGCTCCGGCGCCGACTGCCTTCTCATCGCCCCGACCGCCGGAGGGAAGACAGAGGCGGCGATGTTCCCCCTTCTGTCCCGGATGGTGGACGAAGGATGGAGAGGATTCAGCGTCGTCTACGTCGCTCCTCTCAAGGCTCTATTGAACAACCTCCTCCCTCGGCTCGAGCAGTACACCGCGTGGCTCGGTCGGCGAGTAGCGCTCTGGCACGGAGACATCGGAGACGGCCCCCGTCGGGCGATCCTCAGCGAACCACCGGACATCCTTCTCACGACCCCGGAGTCGCTCGAAGCGCTGCTCGTCTCGCGACGAGTGGACCACCGGCTGCTGTTCCGCGGACTCCGAGTCGTCGTCGCGGATGAGATCCACTCCTTCGCGGCCGGTGACCGCGGATGGCACCTGCTCGCGGTCCTGGAGCGGATCCAGCGCCTCGCGGAGCACCGCATCCAGCGCATCGGACTGTCTGCGACGCTGGGGAATCCGAGCGACGTCCTCGCCTGGTTCCAGGGATCGAATCTCAGTGCGGGCATCGAGAGCCGGGTGGTGACTTCCGGCGATCCACCGATGCCTCCGGATGTCACGCTCGATTACGTCGGCTCGGCTGAGAACGCGGCTGTTGTCATCGCCTCTCTTCACCCCGGTGAGAAGCGGCTCGCCTTCTGCGAATCCAGGAAACAGGCGGAGGAGCTCGCCTACGAACTGCGAGATCGCGGCGTCACCACCTTCATCTCGCATTCCTCCCTCTCCCTGGACGAACGCCGGCGTAGCGAGCAGGCGTTCGCCGAGAGCCGCGACTGCGTCATCGTCTCGACGTCGACCCTCGAGCTCGGTATCGATATCGGCGACCTCGACCGCATGATTCAGCTCGATTCACCGCGATCGGTCGGGTCGTTCCTGCAGCGACTCGGTCGGACCGGACGGCGGGCCGGCGCGGCGAGGAACGCGCTGTTCCTCGCCACCGAGCACGAGACCTTCCTGCGTGCAGCGGGGCTGCTCCACCTGTGGGGGACGGGCTTCGTGGAGCCGATCACTCCGCCGCCCTCCCCTCGGCACCTCGCGGCGCAGCAGTTCCTGGCACTCGCTCTCCAGGAAGGCCGATTCGCTCGGGACTCCTGGCATGAGTGGTGGGCGGGAAGCCTGGTGATGGCCGACGGCGAGGAGGTGCTCGACTACCTCGTCGAGGAAGGCTTCCTCGCCAGTGACGGTGGCTGGGTCTTCATCGGACCGACAGCCGAGAAGAAGTTCGGAGGTAAGAACTTCCTCGAGCTCCTGAGCACCTTCGTGGCAGATCTCGAACTGACGGTCGTCCATGGGCGGAAGGAGATCGGTGGAGTGGCGCCAATCTCTCTGAGTGCCACGATCATCCGCGGTGAGAAGCCGTTGCTGCTGGCCGGGAACGCGTGGAGGGTGGTCTCCGTCGACTGGAGTCGGCACCGCATCGACGTCGAGCCGGAGATCAGCCGCGGCAATGTGCGATGGTCGTCGGGCGCGCTGCCCGAGTCGTTCGACATGGTCCGCGCCCGCAGAGAGGTCCTCCTCGGCGCCGAGCCACCCGTCCAGCTGTCGGAACGCGCCCAGAGGGCGCTGTCCATGGGTCGAGAGAGCTGGTCGAGCCGTGTGGACGCTGCGGGACTTGTCCTGACTCGCGACTCCTCCCACGTCGAGCTCTGGAGCCTGGCCGGCCTCAAGGCGCACGAGACGCTTGCTGCGGCATTGCCACCAGCGTTCGAGGCGCGATCGACGAACGAGTCGATGCGTTTCGCTTCTGCGTTCGACGTCTCGGTTCTCCGCGAGGCCGTCCTGGATAGCGCACTGCCTTACATCTCGCCGGACGCCGTCTCCGGATTGAAGTTCTCGGCGGCGCTGCCACCGGACTTCGCGCGGGCGACTCTGGCCGAGCGGTTCGTCGACCGCGTCCATGCAGCGACGGTAGCTCGTGAACCCATCGTGTCGAGGGCTGCGACCGAGGATTAGGTCTTCACCAGGTCGCTCGTTCTGGCGAAAGAGGAGGCCATATCTAGGGCCGTGGTCCCGACCTCACCAAGGGCGAACCACTCAGGGTGCGTCAGAACTCGAACACCGTGTCCGGATCATCCCATGCGGCCCGGAGCTCCGCGAGGTTCCCTAGGTCGGCGAGAGGGGAGGTACGGGCCACCTCGACGATGCCACCCACAACGACGCGGAGCACCTCCACGTCCCCTGACTGCAGGGCGACGTCGAGGCCTGCGAAAAGCCTCTGGTGCGTCTCACGTCGCTCCGCGAAGATCTGGTCGAAGTATGTCTTCAGTACCCGCTCCGAGGCCTCGATGCGCGCCACTTCAGTCTCGCGATAGGTTCGAAGCTTCTCGCGCTTCGTGCTCTCCGTCTCGTGGATATGAACGGCTTCACGGCTGGCGTCGATAAGTTGGGTCAGCGCACCGAGTGCGTCAGCGGCAGTGAACTTGCCGGCAGCGGCGGAGACTGCTCTGCTCGTCCTCGACGGCACGGGAGTCGTCTTCTTCGCCTCATCGGTCATTGCGAATCACCTCGTCCTCCTCGCGATACTTGAGCACCAGTTCACTTGTCCTTTCATCAAGATCGACGTCTTCGTCGATAATCGGCGCCGTAGCGACGTCCCGAACAGCCTTCACAAGCACGACCGCCTTCTGGAATCGCTCCGCATGACGCTCGACCTCGAACGGTTCGGATTCGAGCAGATCGATCGCGGCCGCAGACTCTGAAATGAGCCTAGCCAGAATCGAGTCGACCTCGCCCACTCTCTCCTGGACCGCGAGTAGAAGCCCATTGCGGGTGTCCAGCTGAGCGATTCCGATCTCGATCTGGGTCTGATACGCAGCCGCGGCACTTTTCTCTCTGGTTCCACGGTTCTTGACCGTCAAGCCCGCGATCAGCGCCGTCGGTCCAATCACTGCGACGTTGAGCATCGTCGCACCTAGCGCCATCCCGCCGCCCCCGGCCGCTAGCGAACCTCCTCCCAGCCAGGCCAGCGTCGCGCTTGTCGCAGCCGCTCCACCCAGTCCGGAGATCGCCGTTCCCGTGCCTGCCGCCGCGAAAGAAGCAACGCCGGTGCGCATCACGATCGGAGCAGCAACCCCGGCGATGGTCGAACCGACGACTCCCCGCACCCATCCCGCGACGTCCGCGTCGAGCTTGGCGAGCCCCAAAACCTGCTGATCTGCTCCGTCTATCCCATCGAGAATCAGATGCTCGCTCGCGCGTACCTGCTTGTTGTGCCGAACAAGAAAAGCCTTCATCCGGAGAATGACCTCCCGGTGCGCGCGTTCCTGGGTACTTCCCAGAGCCCGAAGGCACTGATTCGTCTCCTCTACTGCTGCGACGTGAATTTCGTGTCGTGCCTCGTAAGCGGCTTGGTGCGCTTTTCTGTCGGCTCTCGCTTTCTTGATCTGAGCTCCACCCCAGATGCCCGCCGCGCCGCCCCCCGCGCCGGAGACGGTAGTTGCAACGACGATCGCGAGTGGGATCAGAGGTAGAACCACAGTGATGTCTCCAAGCGTTGGACCGCTGCTTCGCAGCGATCGGTCACCCGTGGCGAATGCGGTTCAAGCCTAGGTCCTAGCGCACCAGGTCGAGCTCCGGAACTCAACGAACCGGGCTACCCGTACTTCGTGACCAGCTCGAGCGGGAACGACCACCGGACCGGCATGTCGACGGCGAGTTACCCGCGGCTCCCCGACGACGGCTTGAACCCGTGCGACGCGCTCGTCTGGCGCACTAGCTGACGATTCGCGTCCCTCGGGCTTCTGACTCCAGGGAGGCGCGACGCACGTGCAGGTCCATAGCCCTTCGGACCGCCCCGTCCTCGTCGGGAGATCGCCCGTACCCTGAGTGCACCGCCCACCCCAAGAACAGGACCAACCGCTCATGGACGTGCAAGAGACCCGACTCCAGCAGGTCCTCGAGGGTGCCAAGCAGTACCGCGTGCCGCTGTACCAGCGCCCGTACTCCTGGACCGCGAAGCAGCTCGATCGGCTCTGGTCGGACGTCGTCGACCTCGCCGAGCAGCGCGTCGACACTCCGGGCGCCACTCACTTCACCGGCTCCCTCGTCCTCTCGCTGGGCGAGATCGGGCCGGCAGGGTCGCAGTTCCTCGTGGTCGATGGGCAGCAGCGCCTCACCACGCTCAGCCTGTTCATCTGCGCCCTGCGCGACCACTACGCGGAGACCGAGCCGAAGTATCCCGAGAAGGTGCAGCGGCTCGAAGAGACGTACCTGTTCGACCGGTTCAAGCGCGGCGATGATCGGTTGAAGGTCCTGCCCACGCAAGCCGACAGGCAGGCGTTCCGGGCGATCGTCGACGGGAATATCGATCAGTCCGTGGCGTCCGGCGTGCTCGACGCCTACCGGTTCTTCCGCACGAAGCTGCACGGCGCCGATGATCCCGACGACGCCTACGACATGGATCGCATCGAATCGGTAGTTCTGAACGGTCTGGTCTTCGTCTCCATCACGGCGCACGCTCACGACAACGTGTACCGGATCTTCGAGTCGCTCAACAACACGGGTCTCAAGCTGACCCAGGGCGATCTGCTGCGCAACTACATCTTCATGCGGCTCGGGTCGCGCAGCGAGGAGATCTACGACAGCTGGTGGCTGCCTCTGCAGAAGGCTCTCTCGCCGGCAGATCTCGAAGCGCTCTTCTGGATCGACCTGATCTGGTCCACACCCGATGCGAAGCAGGGAGACATCTACTCGCTGCAGGTCGATCGGATGCGATCGCTCACTGAGGATCAGATCGTCGCCGAAGTCCGCCGGTACAGCGGACTCGCCCAGTTGCTGGCGGTGATCCGGAACCCCGAGAACGAGCCGGACCCGGACGTCCGTGCCGCGCTGCAGCGCAATGTGCAGTGGGGGCTCTCGGCGACCGACGCGCTCGTCCTCCACCTGCTCCGGCTGCGCGACGCGGGCTCGGTCAGCTCCTCCGAGGTCGCCGAGTCGTTGCGACTGCTCGAGTCGTTCATGGTGCGCCGAGTCATCATCGGCGCGAGCAGTGCGGCTCTGTCACGGATCCTCTATCGCGCACCTCTCGAGGTCGGGGAGTCGGACGTCGCGGCGACCCTCCACCGCTATTTCTCCGTCGGGCGGAAGTTCTTCGCGACCGACGCGCAGATCCGCGAAGCCGTCCTCTCGAAGCCCTTCTACTACCAGGGCCGACCAGCACAACGGAAGATGATCCTCGCCTGGCTCGAGGACGTGACTCCCATCGAGTGGCGGAACAGAGACGTCTCCGCGAAAGAGCACACGGATCCCAGCGCGGCCACCATCGAGCACGTCATGCCGCAGACGCTCAGTCAGACCTGGCGCGAAGCGCTTGCCGACGACCTCGAAACTTTCGACACCGTCGACGAGATGCACGAGTCCTATGTGCACACGCTCGCGAACCTGACTCTGACCTCGTACAACTCCGAGCTCAGCAATCGCCCGTTCTCCGAGAAGCGGCAGCTCCTCGATGCGTCGAGCTTCCGTCTCAATCGCGAGATCGCCGGCCAGACAGCCTGGACTCGCCGTCAGATCGTCGAGCGCGGCTCCGTCATCGCGGACAGGATCATCTCGACCTGGGCCGCCCCTCTCGCTGACACGGATTCAGGGGGGTCCCGAATTTCCTGGAAGCTCGTCCTCGACCTCGTCGCTGCGATTCCTCCGGGGCGGTGGGCCAGCTATGGCGACATCGCGACTGTCGCCGGGACCCACCCCGTCCCTCTCGGGCAGTTCCTCATTCATGCTCCGGCGCCGAACGCGTATCGCGTCCTCAAGCAGTCGGGTCAGATCTCGCCGGGGTTCGTCTGGGGCGCCGACAGCCCGCACGCTGACGTCGCCCCTGAGGAGCTGCTGGCGTCGGAAGGCGTGGCCTTCGATTCCGCCGGCCGTGCAGATCTCCGACACAAGCTGACGGTTCCGGAGCTCGCCGAGCTCGTAGGGCTCTCGATCCACTCCGACATCGACTTCGTCCCGGACGAGGGGAACAGCGAGCGAGCAGAGTTCCTCGCTGGTCTCGCCGATCGGCAGGCCCCGTCGACCGTCCACGGTGTCGTCGAGCTCCTCGACGAGTGGGAACGTCTCGGAGGCATCCTGGACTTCGGTGCCGCGGAAGAGAAGTCGTGCTTCCTCGTCGCACGCGGCTCCGCTCCGGCATCGAAGAGCATCTGGCCGCTGACGCTCTACCCGAGCGGCAGCGTCGAGGTCGTCTTCCAGCACATGCGGAGCCGCCCGCCGTTCGACTCGCTCCCTCTGCGACAAGCGCTGCTCAGTCGCCTCAATACCGTGAGCGGCGTCGACCTGCCCGCCGACCGGTTGGAGAAGCGACCTTCCTTCGACCTCGAAGTCCTCGCCCATCGGTCTGCTCGACGGCAACTCGTCGAGGTGCTCGAGTGGTTTGTGGGCGAGCTGACGGCGCACGACAACTCGCTTGTCAGCAGGAGCGGATGATCTGGGAGCAGATCATCGCGCGGGCTCGAAGAGCGGATCCGTTCTGGTGTCTCAGAACTCGTTTCCAGTGATCCCACTGGCCGCATACACGAGTTCGCGCCGCCGCTTCCTTACCGCCCCGCGGTGCTGACCTCAGGCTCCGACGCGAAAAGAGAAGCGATCGTGAGCGCCTCGGGCCGCCCGGCTTGACCTCGCACCCACGGCCCAGCGGCAGCCGGCCGGCTCCGGCCCCGAAACTCGCCAGCGGACACGAGGCCTCGGGCACGGAGGACGAGAATCACCACATTCCACCGCTCACTCAGCGAGCGACTTCCACAGTGAGGCGTTGGTCTCCGTCATCGCCCAGCCGTCGCCGGGCCAGAAGATCGGCCAGCGGGTGTCGCCGCCCATGCGGTTCTTCATCCACACCGTTGCCCGGCCGAACGCGCGCTGCATGGTCAGCGGCTCGACGCCGGTCACCTTCGCCACGTCCTCGAGGGCGACCGCCGACGGCGACGCTGCGGCGAGGATGTCGAGGACCTGGCAGAAGAGCTTGATGGACTTCGCTTCGCCGGACCGGAGGACCTCGAACTCCTCGAGGGTCCACTCTCGCGAGTCTTCGATCGTCTCGTCATCGTTGTCCGAGACTCTTGCAGCTTCCAGGTTGCTCACGCTCGCAGCGCTGGAATTCTGCGCTGCGATGAAACGCATCACAGGAATGACGAGGTCTTCGGGCACGGGCACGTTCACGTAGGCGGTCATTGTTCTTTCCTTTTCTCTAAGATGAAGTCGAACAAGAAGACAGTAACGCCTCTTGCATGACTCTTGCAAGAGTCGCCTCTGCTGAGCCAGCGGGCAAGCGCGCGATGCCCGTGCGCACGAGGCGAGTAAGAAGACCGCCGCCGCCGCCCGGCGTCTCGAATGGGAGGCTCGGGCCACTGCCGTAGCCGAGAGGTCCGGATCCTCCCGCCTGCGCACATCGTCAAGCTGCCGAACAGGGCGCACCGATTACCTCTGCGCAGAGGCTCACGATCTCCTACAGGAGTCCCCTCCGCCCCGTTCGGTACCGTCTTCCCCATGCCCGACCCCACTCCCGACACCCCCGAGGTCGCCGCCGAGCACCTCCGCGCCGAGCTGCAGCTGCGGCGCTTCGGTCGGCTCCGCCTCACCATCGACATGGCGCTGGGGAGCGGCTTTCTCGCGCCTTACGACCTCGTCGTCGTCCGCCTCGACACCGGGGCCGAGATCATCCGCGTGAAGGCCGACCTCACCGATCCCCACTACCTGCTCGGTCAGGTCGAGCTCGACCTCGAGACGAAGACGGTCGCCGAGTTCCTCGAGGAGTGGCGCCCCGCCTGACCGGGTCGGCACAGGTGCGATCCCGGGGAGAGCACGCCGCTGAGGCGACCGGAGCAGGACGGCGGAGATCCGCACCCCCTCGCCTCACAGCTCCGCAGGAACCCTGTCGCGCTCCTCGTCGGCGGCCACCACCGGCACCCACGCTCCGCGCGCCGGCCGCCCCGCCCACCACACGTACACCCCGGCGGCGACCACAGCGCCTCCGGCCGCGACCGCCCACCACGGGAACCCGGCGACGTCGGGCGACTCCCCCGCCGCGTCCACGTCCGACTGAGGGGTCGGGATCACCCGTTCGCCGGTGACAAGGATGCGGTGGGTGTTGATCCCGAGCGGGGTGCAGGTGACGAGGGTCAGGAGGTCCTGGCCGGGCTGCACGAGGAGGCTCTGCGTGTCCTCCGGCTCGACGACCAGCGTCTCGCGCACGCGGTACGTGACCACCTCGCCGTAGACCTCGATGGTGAAGGTGTCGCCGACGTCGACGCGGTCGAGGTGGGTGAAGAGCTCGGCCGAGGCGAGGCCGCGGTGGCCGGTGAGCACCGAGTGGGTGGAGGGGCCGCCGACCGGCAGGGCGGTGCCCTCGAGATGGCCGACGCCGCGCTCGAGGACGGCGTCGCTCGTGCCGTGGAAGATCGGCAGGTCCACGTCGATGGCGGGGATCCGGATCCGGGCCATCAGTCCCTCGGCGTCGCCGCGCAGGAGGGAGGAGTAGCGCTCGCGGTCGGCGACCTGCTCGTCGTCGGCGAGGGGGAGGCGCTCGTTCGCGGCGACGGCCGCGCCGCCACCGCTCAGGCTCTGGTTGTAGGCGCGGGCCTCGACGAGGTTCTGCCGGAGGGTCTCGGCGCCGAGGTCGGTGATGTCCTGCGTGAGGGAGTCGATCTCGCGCGCCTGCTCGACGGCGCTGAGCCAGCTGGCGGCGACGGGGTACAGCAGCAGCGCCACTCCCGAGAGGCTGATGAGCGCGATGACCAGCGGGGCGATCGGCAGCCGCCACCGCGGCCGGCGGTGGAGCCGCCTCCGCGGAGGAAAAGGGCTGGAGACAGAGGAATGCGGGGCACCCGACGGGTGCCCCGCATTCGACTTCGTCATGGTGTGACGTTACTCCGCGGTCTGAGCAGCCAGCGCGGTGCGGCGGCGCGAGGCGATCAGGCCCGAACCGATCGCGAGGGCGAGGAGCGCGCCTCCACCGAGGGTGAACCACTGCGCGCCGCCACCGGTGAGGGGCAGGGCGAACGCCGGCACCTGGGTGTGGAGGAACTCGACGTAGTTCTGGATCGGCGCGGTGGCCGAGCTCGGTCCGGCGACGACCTGCGTCAGCACCTGGGCCGGGGTGGGCAGACGGAATCCGGCGGGCGGGGTCAGCTCGCGGACGTAGTAGTTGCCCGGCGTGATGATCGGGATCTCGACGATGCCGTTCGCTCCGGTGGTCCAGTTCTGGTTGCCGTTGATGAACACCGGGTTCTGGCCGAGGTTGGCGTCGTTCTCGGTGAGGAACACCTGGTAGACCGCACCCGCGAGCGGCACGCGGTTGGCGCCGTTGTTCTGGTAGGCGTACACGGTCAGCTGACCGATCGGGGTGCTGCCGGTGACCGTCTCCGTGGCCCCGTTCACGACGCTGGTCGCCGAGTTGGTGATGATGCCGTTGGCCGGGATGGCGGTGGCGCGGGTGAGCACCGTGAGGGTGACGACGCCGCCCTGAAGACCCTGGAGCTTGGTGAGGCCGGACTGCAAGAAGTTCAGCGTCACGTTCCGGGTCGCGGCGTCGTAGCCGAGCGTGTAGTCCGTGTTCGCGATGAACGCCGGTGCGGGCGCGGTGCCCGCGGCGCTGGTCACCGTGATGCCGGTGGGCGCGACGCCGGCCGGGCCGGTCGGCAGGTAGGTCAGCTCGGCGGGGAGCGTGTCGGTGAGGGTGAACGTGTCGAGCGTGTCACCGGCGGCGAGCACCGGGACGTCCGAGGCGATGGCCCAGCGGATGAGGTCGGGGTTGCGCGCCTCGACCGAGTTCGCCGCCGCGGGGACGCGCGTCTTGGTGAGCTCCGTGACCGCGTTCTTGGGGTAGACGTGGACGTCGTAGATCCACTGGTTCGCCGGCGCACCGGTCGGGCCCGTCGGGAACGGCAGGGTCACGAGGAACGGCGTCGCGCCGTTGGTCGCTCCGGCGGGGAGCTGGGTCTCGGTCACGAGGTAGAGGCCGAGCGGCATGCTCGCGCCGTTGTTGAACACGGCCTCGCCGTCCGTGCCGCTGGTGGCGGTGAAGGTGTCGGCGGCGGTGACACGGGTCGCGGCGGTGCCCGGGGTCAGGTTCGCGACCTGGTTCCAGCCGTCGGGCGTGGTGAGGTCGACGCCCTGGACGCGCGCGGCGGTGAACACGGCGCCGGGCAGCGCATCGCCGGGGACCGTGATCTCCTGGCCGGTGCCGATCGCCTGGCCGTTGTTGGAGCCCAGCGCGAGCTTGTGCACGGTGAGGGTGCGGCTGATGGTCGGGTCGATGTTGCCGGGCAGCGTGACCGCTGACGCCGGCGCGACGGCGGTGAAGACCGCCGCAGCGCTCAGCGCGAGGACGCCGGCTGCGGCGGCGAGCCGCCTGGTGAGTGAGCGGGACATGTGATCTCTCCTACTGAGGTCGTGAGTGCTGATGTCGTGGAGTCGAAGGTGTGCGGGAAGGGGTCTGCGGGAGAGCGCCCGGGCTCTCGGTCGGGGCGTCACCGGGAGGGGCCTCGCAGCCTCCGGCGCCGCTCCCAGAGGAGGAGGCCGAGTGCGAGAGTGAGCACCGACCCCCCGCCCAGGAGGAACGCGTCGGTGCTGGCGCCACCGGTCAGCGGCAGGCGTGTGGGGTCCACGGGGGCGTTGACGAAGCGGTAGACCGCCGTCTGACCGGCCGTGGGGGCCGTGATCGTCCGCGAGGCGACCGGGAACCACGTCGTCCCGGTCAGGCGCTCGAGACGCAGTTCCTGGTAGGCGAGGCGGCGGGTCGGATCCGTCGCCGCCTCGGACAGCGTGTAGCCGTGGCCCGGTCGCACCTCGAAGGTGCTCGCCGGGTTGCCCGCGGCGGCGTACTCCGCGCCGGCCCGGGTCTCCGTCGGGAGCGTCGCTCCGGCCAGTGCGGCGGGCGTCGCGGTGACGCGCCAGTCGGCCGCCTGGAAGCCGGTCTGGGGGCGCAGGACCTGCTTGACCAGGGTGATCGTCGCGCTGGCGTTGTCCACGGTGCAGGTGACGGCGGCACCGTTCGTCGGGGTCACGTCTCCGGCCGCGCTCACGGTGAGGGCGGCGCCGGTGTCGGTGCGGCACTGCCAGGGCCCGGTCTGCACGGAGGTGGCGGGGCCCCCGGTCTCGGCGAGCCGGTAGGCGGCACCCGGGGTGACGGGGATCGCCGACACGCCCGCGGAGCCCGCGCGGCCGGTCGGGCCGGGCAGGGCGCCGGTCGGGCCGGTGGCGCTGAGCGTGAAGTCACTGGGCAGCGCGCTGCCGGAGCTCACCGTCTTCACGAGCGTGAGGGACGCCGTGGGCCGGTTCACGATCGAGCACTCGACGACCGCCGCGGAGGCGATGCCGGTGAGGCTCGCGCTGATGACGGTCCCGGACTGCGAGAACGTGGTCGCCCGGGCGGTGCCGTTGACCGTGCAGGCGCCGCTGACGAACGCGAAGCCCGTCTGCTGCACCTCCGAGACGGTGAGCGTCGCCCGCGACGCCTCCGTGCCGAACAGGACGGTCCAGGCGGCCTGGCCTGCGGTGTCCGTCTGCTGGCGGGGCGACTGCTCCGGCAGCAGGGCGACGGTGCCGGCGGTGGCCGTCGCGGTCGTGCCCACGGTCCAGTCCACGCCGGGGCGGGTGGTGCCGGAGGCGTCCCGGATCGTCTTGGTGATCCGCACGGTGGAGGCGGGGCGCGGGGAGTTGAAGAAGGTGCAGGTGACGTTGACGCCGAGCCGGTTCGGGAGGGTGACCGTCCCGGTCGGGTTCGAGCCCGTGCTCACCCGCACGCCGTCCGCGTAGCACTCGTAGATGCTCGTGTAGGCGGTGATCGGGGAGGCGGAGCCCGCGGCCATCGCCTCCGAGACCGTCACCGTGCTGTTGATCGGAGTGGGGAAGGGGCCGATCTGCGCGGTCTGGCGGCCGGTGGTGGCGCCGGTGGTGGTGGCCGTGGCGAAGGGCGACGCCGGAGAGCCGGCGGCCGCCGTGAGCTGGAACTGGTCCGCCGCGGCCAGGCGCCCGACCACGCTCTTCTGCACGGTGATCGTGGCCGGTGAGGAGCAGCCGGAGAGGTCGACGGCGTTGACGCTCACGCGCGGCGTGCCGCTGACGCGGGTCCAGGTGGTGGCGTCGAACTCGTAGGCGCTGCCGGGGATGGCGGGGACACCGTTCGCGGCGGCGACGTCGCCGTTGGCGAGGTAGACGGTTCCGCGCGGCGAGAAGGCGATGCCGTTGATGTTGGCGAAGGCGGCGTCGGTCCCCGTCACGGCCTTCGCGATCGAGGTGTTCACCGGGAGGGTGCCGCCGGTCGCCGCAGCCAGGGCGTCGGCCGGCACGGTGAAGATCGCGGCGCTGCTGGCGTTGTTGACCGAGCCCGCGCCGACGACGTAGAGGTTGCCGCGAGCGTCGAACGCCATGTCGCCGTTGCCGTTGGGGGTTCCGGAGGTGGGGAAGGAGCCGACGAGGGCGAACCGGGTGGCGACGGGGTTGGCCTCGGTGAAGCTCCAGATGTAGAACTGGCCGCTCGCGAAGCTGCCGAACAGGTACCGGCCCGTCCGGAGGTCGACCGCGCCGGCGACGATGCTGCCGGCCACCTGCGCTCCGCCGGCCACGGTCGTGTACGCGCTGTTCGCGATCCTCTGGAAGCCGGCGTCCGGCGTCCACTTGAGGACGGCGTCGACGTCCGTCGCGTCGGACGAGCGGTCCAGCGCGTAGGCGAAGGCGCCGTTCGCGCCGACGCCGAGCGCGTTCGCCTCGGCGGTCCCCGACCAGCTGCCGATCGAGGTCAGGGATCCCGTGACGATGTCGGCCTGCTGCAGGGCGCCGGCCGCCGTGAGGGAGTAGAAGCGGCCGGTGTCGCAGAACAGGCGCGGCGTCTGCACCGTGTTCGTGAAGGTGCAGAGCACCTCCGCTCCCGCCTCGCTGGGGATCGTGATCGACCCGGCGGCGGTGGCTCCGGAGGCGATGACCGTGCCGCCGCGCGAGCACTCGTAGCTGTTGGAGTACCCCAGGCCTGCGCCCGCGGTCTGCGCCTCGGCGATCGTGTACGTCGCTCCGGACTGCACGGTGAGGCGGCTGATCTGCGCGGCCTGGATCCCGGTGGCGGTGCCCGTGGTGGTCGCCGACGCGAGGACCGTCGTGCCGCTGCGCACCGAGAGCGTGAACTGGTCGCCCGTGGCGCTGCGCACCGGCAGGTTCTTCCGGACGGTGAGGGTCGTCGCGGCCTGGATCGTCACCGAGGTGGGGGCGGAGGCGATGAGGCCGGTGGGAGTCGTGGTCCCGGTGCTGTACGTCCCGGCGGCGGCGGCCACCACGTCCACGGAGATCGTGCACGAGGTCGCACCCGCGGCGAGATCGCCGCCGAGCGTCGAGACGGTGGAGGATCCGGCGGCCGCGGTCACGGCGAACGCCGTTCCGGTGACGTCGGTGCAGGACCCGCCGACAGCCGGCGTCGGGGCCACGACGAGGCCGGCCGGGAGAGCGGTCGAGAAGCGCCAGTCCGCCTTCGCGAGGAGGTCGCTGGTGTTGGTGACCGTGTAGGTCAGCGTGGTCGGCACCGTCGCGGTCGGCACGGCCTGCGTGAAGGCCGCATCGAGAGCGGGGGTGACGTCGAGCACGCGGAGGTCGTCGACGGCGAAGGCGCTTCCCGTGCCGGTGACCGTGTTCACGAGCTGCACCTGGGCCGCGGCGATCTGCGCCGGAGTGAGGAGCGCGGTGCTCGTGCCGGTGTAGGCGGCGGCGCGAGCGGAGGCGGGGAGCGCGGGATCGACGAGCGAGCCGAGCCCGCCGACCAGCGGGAGGGTCGGGGACGTGTAGAACACGCTGCCGGTCGCGGCGCAGGGCACGACCGGTGCGGCGAATCCGGTGAGGACGGTGGACCCGCCCGAGACCAGGTTGAGGGAGAGGGACGCGTTGTTCGTCCCGCACTGCCCGCCGGCGGCGTTCATGCCGACGGCGTAGTAGCGGGCGGCGGGAGCGGAGACGCCGATCCCCGCGGCGCTCTGGGCGACGGTCGTGCCGCCGGTGACGGCGGCGTACGGGTACTCGACCAGGGCGTGGTTCGCCTGCGTGCCGGTGTTCGAGCCGTTGGCCGGTGCGGTGCTGGAGGTGGACCCCGGCACTCCGGCCGCCACCTGGCCGAGGACGTCCGCCATGCGGCGGGTCTCGCGTGCGGCCGACGATCCCGTGCCGACGGTGAGGAGGGGCCGGGTCGGGCAGAAGGCGGAGTTGGGGTAGGGCGCCGTGTAGTTGACCAGGACGCCGGTGCAGTTCGTGGCGGTCGACCAGCCGGTGGCGGCCGTGTAGCGGCCGTTCGCGTAGGCGGTGAGCGCGCTCGGGGTGGCGGTCAGACCCTGCTCGAAGGTCTCCGTCCACACCTGTCGCGGGGCCTCGGCGACGCCGGCCGCGAGCGTGGAGAAGCCTCCCGCTGCTCGCGCCGTCGCGGGCGGGCCGCGGTCCGACTCCTGATCGTCGTCCGAGGCCGCCGTGGGAGCGGGCGCCGATCCGGCGGGCGCCGTCTCGACGGGCTGCTCCGTCTCTGCGGCGCCGCGGGGTGCTGCGGGATCGGGCTCGTCCTGAGCGGGCTCCTCCGCCGTGGCACTCGGCGACTCCGCGGCCTCGGCGGGTGCCGACGGGGCGGACGTCGACGGGGCGGACGCTGACGGAGTGGGTGCCGAGGTGGCAGATGCGGAGGGGGCGGGTGCCGGATCGGCCTCGGGGGCTGCCGGCGGTGTCGGTGCGACGGGCGTCGGGAGAGGAGCGGGGGCGTCGCCGGCGACCGGATCCGCCTGGTTCGCGGCCTGAGCGGGAGACGAGGCGGAGACGTCGCCGAGCCCCCACGAGCCGACGAGGAGAGCGCCGATCGTCGCGAAGACGACGGCCCGCTTTCCGAGGCGCGACGGCGCTCGGTGCAGTGAGTGGCGGCGCCGCCGGGTCGTGAAAGCCATGGTTCTGCTTCTCAGTCGTGTTGTCGATCGTGGAGATGAGCGAAACGTCGACACGACGAACGACACGGATGTCGCAGCGAGTGCGGAGGCCCCAGACTCCGGAGGGGAGCACGCATTCCCCGCGGGCTTCCGAAGATGAACGTATAGGTCGGCCTCCCTCTCGCCATAGAGAAGTGAGCCCCCCTTGTCGGGGCCATAACCGATGAGAAAAAGACCGGGGTGAAGCCGAATATGGCGCCTTTTGACGGGTCCTCGCGAAGGAGTTCTAAGAAGTGAGCGCGCGCGACCGGCTCGGCTCACTCCTCCCGTCAGGTCCCGTGCAACGCTCGGGCCCCACCCGGCCACGTACTCGGTAGACGCCCGACCGACGAAGGATGGACCCGATGACGCGACGCACACTCGACGACCTGCTCTCCCGCAGCGACCCCGCGACCGACGACCGGGCGCCCGGTGTCCGCACCGCCCTGCACAGCGTGATCGCCGAGACCCGCGAACGCGCGCCCCGCCGTCCCGCGCGGTCGAGGGCGTGGTGGCTGGCGGCTCCCGTCCTCCTCGTCCCGGGTCTCGTGCTGGCGACCAGCGCCGGCACCGACGTTCGCTCGGTCCCCGACTTCACGATCCCGATCAGCTACACCACCGACTCCGGCGCAGCGGTGTCGTGCTCGATCGACTACTTCAACGGCGAGATCGACTACCGCGAGGTCACCACCTCCGCGACCGACTACCTGCGTGCGCAGGACTGGAACGGCATCGGCCAGCGGATCCACGACGACGCGCTCGCCTACACGACCGACCCCGCCTGGCTGGCCTCGGACATGAACAGCGACGGCCCCGGCCTCTCGGAGGAGACGATCCGCTGGCGCGCCTGGATCACCGCGGCGGACGACCACATCCTCGACACGATCCCCGAGGGCGTGATCGTCGAGGGCGACGGCGGCCTGGGCGGCAGCACCGACTGCACGGGAGAGCTGTGATGAGCGCCGGCGAGGCGGCGCCGTCCATGGCGCGCAGCGTCGTCCGCTCCCCCGCGCGCGACCGGGAGGCCGAGATCACGGCCCTGGTCGAGCGGGAGGCGCCGGACCTGCTCCGCTACTTCGCGCGGCGGACGGCGAGCCCCGAGGACGCCGCGGACCTCCTCAGCGACACCCTCCTGATCCTCTGGCGGAAGGAGCGGTCGATCCCCGAGGACGAGACGCGCGCGCGGATGTGGGCGTTCGGCGTCGCGCGGCGGGTGCTCTCGGGCCAGCGCCGCACCGCGACCCGGAGGAGCGCGCTCGTCGAGCGGCTGGCGGAGGAGCTCCGCATCACTCCGCCCGCGCCGGCCGACGACGCGGCCGAGGACGTCCGCGCCGCGATCGCGCAGCTGAAGCCCGTCGACCAGGAGATCATCACCCTCGTCTACTGGGACGGCTTCTCCCTCGCCGAGGCGGCCGAGATCCTGTCCCTCCGCGCCGCGACCGTGCGGAGCCGGCACGCGCGGGCGCGGGCGACGCTGCGGGACGCGCTGGGAGCAGCGATGTGAGGAGGGTGCGGGGCACGGTCGCACCCCTTCACCCGGCACCCCCGCCTGAGTAGCATCCCCCGCATGAGCAGGCTCGTCGTCTCCGTCCTCACCTCGCTCGACGGCCGCTTCGAGGGGCCCGGGCACGACCTCTCGGCGCTGCCGTTCGAGGACGCGTTCAACGACCACAACCTCGAGCTGCTGCGCCGCGCGGGCACGCTCGTCTACGGCGGCGGCTGGTTCCGCGACAACTGGGACAGCTGGAGCGCCGTCGCCGCGGACGGGACGGCGGGCGAGCGGGAGCACGAGACCGCGCGGCTGGTCACGTCGCTCGACGCGCTGGTGATCAGCGACTCCCTCGCTCCCGACCCGGAGGCGCCGTGGGCCGCCACCACCCGGATCGTGCCGCGGAAGCAGGGTCCGGCCGAGATCGAGCTGCTCAAGCAGGGCGACCGGGGTGACCTGCTGATGTTCGGCAGCGGCACGACCTGGAATCCGCTCCTCGAGCAGGGCCTGGTGGACGAGCTGATCGTCCTCGTCGGCGCAGGCCTCGCGGGCGGCGGGACGCCGCTCTACTCCGGAGCGCCGCAGCACGGGCTGCGCCTCCTCGACGCGACGGTTCTGCCGGACTCTGAGCTGGTGCGGCTCCGCTACGACGCGAGCGGGGCCGGCGAGCGGCCGCACAACCTCCGCTGAGACAGGGCGGCCTCCCTCAGGAGCCCACGCCCCTCCTCTCAGCTGACGTCGTACGCGCCCGAGGCCGGGGCAGCTGGTGAGAGCGAGCCTCCAGCGGACTCCTCCGGCCGGCGGAGTGCCCGAGCGCACAGCCGGACCCCCAGAAGCGCAGTCGCCGCGCCTCCCGCCAGCATCCCGGCCCCCACCACCGTCCACGTCGTCAGGCTGGAGCTCGGCGCGCCGAGCAGACCGTAGAAGAGCCCGACCCCGCTGCCGACCAGAGCGGCCGCGACCAGCGGGATCGCCAACGCCGATCCCTTCTCCGACCGCGTCCACGCCGAGCTGCAGAGAACGGCGACGGCGCCGATCAGCCAGCCGACGCCGGGGATCAGCAGCCAGCCGAAGGCGAAGACCAGGGAGGCCACGACCGCGAACCACCGACGGTGGAGGACCGTCCGGTCGTCACCGCGATGGACTCCGGCCTCGACTCCGCTCGTCATGCATCGGAGCCTACGGAGACAGGTGGCACCATGCGACGGAGTGGCGCGGGATCAGGCGGACGGCGCCACTCCCTCCTCCGCTCGGTGCTGAGGAGCCGGTCCTGCCGAGCCGGTCCTCGAGCGCTGACACTCGGCCCACCTGAGGCGCCTCCCGGCCTCCGCTCACCCCGCGACCGTCAGCGACACCTCGACCGCCACGTCCTCCGGCCCCTCCCCAGCACCGTCTGCCGCACCTCGACCCCGTCGAGCCGGAGGCCGCGGTCTCCGGCGGCGTCGAAGAGCGCGACGATCGCCGGATGCAGGGTCCCCTCGGGCAGATCCTCCCCGTCGCGAGGCCGCCAGGTGGCGACCAGCTCGGTGCGCGCCGGGAGGATCGCGGCGAGATCGGCGAGGTCGCCCGCCGCCTCCGCCGACGTCGGCCAGCAGCAGACGAGCTCCGCCGAACCCCGCTCGCCCGCCCGGAGCGCCGTCCAGAAACGTCCCGTCGGCCCGATCCCTGCCGCGTGCACTCGGGTGGCGAGTGCGCCGAAGATCTCGTTCGCCTCGTCGTCGCCCGGCCCGTCGGCCTCGTCCAGGGCGATCGTGAGGACCTGGCCGACGTAGGGCTGCGCCGGCATCGTCCGTTCGGCGACCTCGACCGGCACGGCGAGCGCTCGCAGCGCCACTTCGGCGGCCTCGAACGCCCGGTCCTCCTGCTCCCGCTCCGCGAGCACGCGCTCGCGATGCGCCTGCAACGCCTCCGCCGCGGTGCCGGCTCGAGTCGCCGACGCAACCTCGGGCAGCGGCACCCCCGCGCTCCGGAGCGCGCCGATCACGACTCCGGCCCGGACCTGCGCGTCGGCGTACCGGCGGTACGACGACCGCTCGTCGACATCCGCCGGGACCAGCACGCCCTTCTCGTCGTAGTGCCGGAGCGCCTTCACGCTCAGACCCGTGATGCCTGCGTACTCCCCGATGCCCACCATGCCTCCAGCATCCCGTCTCCCCCGGCGGGAGGGTCAACAGGCGGGAGGGTCAACGGGCGGGAGGGTCAACGGGCGGGGGTGCCGACGCGGGACGGACAGCAGCGGAGCGGGCAGCAGCGGAGCGACGGGAGCCGGGCGGGCGGCAACGTATCCGGCGCCGGCGGATCCGACACGGCCTCACGCCGACGCTTCAGCTCTCGCGCTTCAGCCCGCGCGCCTCACCGCGAGCTCACCAGCCCTCGGGCCCCGCGCTCCCCGCCTCGTACTCGTCCAGCGGAGCGTCGCCCGCGGCCCAGGCGGAGAGCACCGGAGTGATGATGCGCCAGCACTGCTCGGCCACGTCGCCCGGGACCGAGAGCAGGGTGTCGCCCTGCAGGATCCCGGCGAGGACCTGCGCGTAGGGGTCGAGCGTGGCCGCGCCGGGCTGCGCCGTCAGGGTGGTGCGCTCGAGATCGGTCAGCTCGTCGGCGCTGTTCACGACCAGGTCGAGGCTGACGTCGCCGCCCTTGAGGCCGATCCGGAGGACCGACCCGGCGTCGCCCTCGGCCGCCTGCAGGCCGCGCGGGGGCGTGGCGGCGCGGAAGTGGATCGCCACCTCTCGGCGCGGGTCGCCTATCGCCTTGCCGGAGCGGAGGACGAAGGGGACGCCCGCCCAGCGCGGGGTGTCGACCTGGAGCAGCAGCTGCGCGAGGGTCTCGGTGCCGGTCTCGGGGTCGACGTCGGGCTCGTCGACGTAGGAGGGGAAGAAGCGGCCGTCGACGCGGCCCTCGGTGTAGCGGGCTCGGCGGGCGGAGGAGGGGTCGTCGCGCCAGAGCCGCACGGCGCCGAGCACCTCGGCCATGCGCGCGTGGACCTCGTCGGGCGCGACCTCGTCGGGGCGCTCCATCGTGGTCAGCGCGAGCACCATCAGGAGGTGGCTCTGCAGCATGTCGCGCAGCGCGCCGGTCTTCTCGTAGAAGGCCGCGCGGCCCTCGATGCCGAGCGTCTCGTCGTAGACGATCTCGACCTTCTCGATCCACTCGGCGCTCCAGCTCGCCTCGAGCAGGCTGTTGCCGAAGCGCAGGCCCAGCATCCCCAGCACGGTCGCGTTGCCGAGGAAGTGGTCGATGCGCCAGAGGCGGCTCTCGGGGAGGACCTTCGCGAACGCCGCGTTGAGGGCGATCGCGTCGTCGAGGTCCTCGCCGAACGGCTTCTCGACGGCGACGACCAGCTCCTCGGGCAGGTCGAGCTCGGCGAGCGAGGCGGCGACCTTGTGCCCCATCGCCGGCGGCAGGGCGACGTAGAGCACCGGAGTCGACGGGCAGGCGTCGAGGAGGGCCTTCAGCTGCTCCGGGTCGGAGGCGTCGGTGGCGACGAAGCGCGCGCGCGACGCGAGGGCCTCGACCGTGTGCGCGGCGACTCCGGCCGCCTCGAGGCTGCGGCGGACGAGGCTCTGCCACTCCTCGTCGGTCTGGGGCGTGCGCGCCGCGCCGATCAGCGTGAGCTCGAGGTCGCGCGCGAGCTCGGCCACCCGGCCCAGGCCCGGCAGCAGCAGCCGCTCGGTGAGGTCGCCGCCCGCTCCGAGGATCGCGATGCTCCGCCGCTCGCTCCCCAGTGCCGCGGCCTCGGGGATTCCGATCTGCTCCGTCATGGTGTCTCCCTCGTAGCCGTCGTGAGTCAGCGGCCACAGTACGCGCCGGGCCCTGGCGCGAGGCCGGGAGCCGGGAGGGGTTGAGGAAGCGGGCGCGGAGTGGCAGGGCGGCGCGGTCGGGAGCGAGAGAGCTGGACAACCTCCGCTGAGACGCGGCCTGCCGTGTCGGGGCAGGGACCCCCCTTCTCAGCCGACGTCGGGCCGCGACCCACGACGCCCGGCCCGCCGCAGCCGTCCCGCACAGCACGTCATCCCTCTCCGGTGCCGTCCGGCGGTACCCTGCCCGCATGCGCCTGCGCCAGGTCGTCCTCGACACGGAGGACGCCCGCGCCCTCTCCGCCTTCTACCTCGCCCTGCTCGGCGGCGAGTACCGCCCCGGCGACGAGCCGCCCGCGGACGGCTCGGACGACGAGGCGGAGTGGGTCGCGATCGTCACCGCCGACGGCGCGAAGCTCACGTTCCAGCGGGTGGCCGCCCTGCCGCGCGCGACCTGGCCGGAGGGGCCCGTCCCGCAGCAGCTGCACCTCGACTTCATGGTCGCGGACGCCGACGAGCTCGACCGGCAGAAGACTCGGGCGCTCGCCCTCGGCGCCGAGCTGATCGAGGACAGGAGCGACGACCCGGAGGAGGCGCTCCACGTCCTCGCCGATCCGGCGGGCCACCCGTTCTGCGTCTTCGTCGCGCCCGACTACCCGGCGGAGTAGGGGCGCGCGGCTTCAGCGAGCCGCACGCGTCGGATCACATGCCGGTGATCGTGACCGTCGTCGTCGCCGCGATCACCGCGGCTCCCGTGACGCTCGCGGCGGTTCCCGCGAGGACGGCGGCGGCCGCCGGCCCTGCCCAGTGCTGCGCCGCGAGCGACCGGATCGCCTGCCGGTCCGGGATGCCGGGCCTCGGCGAGAGCGCTCCGGCCGCGTCGAGCAGGCCGATGAGCGCCGCGTCCGACGGAAGGGGCGCCGTCCGAGCCGCGAGGACCTCGGCGACCCGGATCCGCAGCCGCTCGTCCTCCGCCGGCTCCACGGCGGCGACCCGCTCGAGGAGGGCGGCATGCAGCTCCCTCCGCGTGAGGCGGGCGATCCACCAGGAGACGCTGCGCGGTGCTCGCTCCGCTGCGATCCACCCGAGTGCCCCGTCGAGCACGGCGTCCCCGAGCGCCGACCGCTCCGGCCCGAGGGCGACGGCTCCGGCGTCCACCTCGACGCGCCGCTGGAGGGAGAGCTCCGCGAGGACGGAGGCGGCCAGGACGGTGTCGAGAGCGCCCGACGAAGCCGCGGGCCGCCCGTCGCTCCGCCGCAGCAGGAGGAGGAGAGCGACGGGGAGGGGCGGCTGCCCGGCTCCGGGGGGCGCAGCTGCCGGCGGGGTGGTGGGAGCGGGCTGTTCCGAGGAGTTCCGTGTCGAGTCGTCCATCCCTCGAGCCTGACACCCGACCCGTCGAGACCGCATCCGCCGGGCGACGGGTCCTCCGTCGTCCGACCGATCGACCGGCCGGACACGCCCGAGAGCCCACGTCGCGCCCCGAAGCGGACCGCTCCTCCGCCACATCGGGCGTCAGACCACCCCCGCCGCCGTCCCCGACACGATCAGGTCGGCGCGGTCGCGAGTGGCCTCGATCAGCAGCGCGTTCCGCCCGTCGACCTCGGAGGCCCAGGCGGAGGCCGCCTCGGGGGCGCGGCCGAAGGAGACGTGGCGGTCGACCAGGCGCTCGAAGCGCTCGGTCTCGGGAGTCGCGCAGAACCAGGCCTCGTCGAACTCGGCGCGCAGCAGCGCCCACGGGCCCTCGTCGACGAGGAGGTAGTTGCCCTCCAGCACGACGAGCGACGCGGAGGGGTGCACGGCCAGCGCGCCGGCCACTCCCTCGTCGACGGTGCGCTCGAAGGTGGGCGCGTAGACGACGTGGTCGGTCTCGGCGCGCAGCCTCCGCACCAGGGCGAGGAAGCCCCAGCCGTCGAACGTGTCGAGGGCGCCCTTGCGGTCGTGGCGGCCGAGCTCGTCGAGCGTGGCGTTGGCGAGGTGGAAGCCGTCCATCGGCACGAAGGCGGCGGTCCCCTCCCCCGCGAGCTCGCTCGCGCGGGCGACCACCGCCCGGGCGAGCGTGGTCTTGCCGGCCCCGGGGCTGCCGGCGATCGCGACGATCGCGCGGCGGCCCGGCGAGGTCAGCGCGAGCGCGCGCCCGGCCAGCTCGTCGAGGCCGGGCCGCACCGCGTCGGGCGCGACCTCGGTCTCAGGCCTCGCCACGGCTGCTCTCCAGCGCGTTCACCAGGAAGCCGTGGGCGTGGCGGGCGAGCGCGGGGCCGTCGTTCCAGAGGTTCCGCCACACGGCGAGGTCGTTCGAGAGGGTCGGCGAGACGACGGCCGACGAGAACGACTCGAAGGTGATGGGTCCGCGGTAGTCGATCGCGGCGAGGGCGTGGAAGAACGTCGTGAAGTCGAGGTGGCCGCTGCCGAGGTAGCCGCGGTGGTTCTCGCCGATGTGGACATACCCGAGACGATCCCCGACGAGCAGCACCGGGCGGAAGAAGTCGTCCTCCTCGATGTTCATGTGGTACGTGTCCAGGTGGATCAGGACGTTGTCGGCGCCGATGTCGTCGGCGAGGCGCAGGGCGTCCGCGGCGGTGTTGATGACGTTGGTCTCGTAGCGGTTGCAGATCTCGAGGCCGAGGGTCATGCCCTTCGTCGAGGCCTCGGCGGCGAGGTCGGTCAGCACCGAGACGACGTTCGCGCGGCCCGCGGCCGAGAGGGGCGCGCTGTACTTGCCGAGCGCGCTGTAGAGGGCGCCGGTGAAGTGGGTGCCGCCGAGCGCGTGGGTGGTCTCGAGGGAGTCGGCGAGCAGCTTCGCGCCGCGGGCCACCACCTCCGGGTCGTCGCTGGAGACGTCGGCCGAGAAGGCGAGGCCGCGCGAGCAGACGATGCCGAGGTCGTTCGCCTCGAGGGCGGTGCGGGCGGAGGCGGTGTCGAGGTTCTGCACGTCGTGCAGCGAGAGCTCCAGCAGGTCGAATCCGGCCGCCTTGGTCTGCTCGATCGTCGCGGTCACTTCGTCGGGGGTGGTGCCGCCGGCGAAGACGAGGGCGTGCACTCCGAGAGGGTTCGTGGTCATGGTGGTGCTCCTTGGTTCGAGAGGTTCAGGGGCGGCGTCGGGCCGCGGGGTCGGTGTCGAGCAGGTCCGCGAGGAACGCGTGGCCGGAGGTCGCGAGGGCGACGGGGTCGTGCCAGAGCTCGCGCCAGAGGCCCATGCCCTCGGCCGAGGCCGGGGGCTGGACGGCGGGCGAGAAGCTCTCGAGGGTGAGCGGGCCGCGGTAGCCGGAGTCGGCGAGCGCCGCCGCGAGCCCAGTCCAGTCGGTGCTCCCGGTGCCCAGCTCTCCGCGGTGGTTCTCGGAGGCGTGGAGGTAGCCGAGCAGGTCGCCGGCGTCGCGGACGGCGCTCGCGAGGTCGACCTCCTCGAGGTGGGCGTGGAAGGTGTCGAGGTGCAGGAGCACGTTCGGCGCGTCGAGCTCGCGGAGGAACGCGGCGGTCTGGGCGGCCGTGTTCAGCAGGTTGCTCTCGTAGCGGTTCACGTACTCCGCTCCGACGACGACGCCGGCGGGAGCGGCGGCTTCGGCGACCCTCCGCAGCACGTCGAGCGAGCGCGAGCGGGCAGCCGCGTCGGCCGCGTGCTCGTACTTGCGCATGGCCGAGTAGGTGACTCCGCCGACGTACCGCGCGCCGATGGCCTCGGCGAACCGCACGGCCGCCAGCAGCCGCTCCTCGCCGCGGCCGGCCGTGGCCTGGTCGGTGATGTCGGAGTCGGCGTCCAGCGCGAGCGAGACGACCGCGTCGATCCCGTGCTCGTCGAGCAGGTCGGCGGTCCACGCGGAGGCGTCGGGGTCGGCGGGAGCCGGGATCTCGATCAGGTCGAAGCCGATCGAGGCGGCGGTGCCGATCGCGCGGCGCCCCGACTCCGGCGTCCAGTCGCCGACGAGCAGGCCCGCGTGGACCCCGATCGGCGACGAGCGCTCCGTGCTCCCGCGGTGCAGGAACTCGGGGTGCATCAGGCGGCCTTCGCGCCCGTGATCAGCGAGACGAGCTCGTCGCCGCTGGTCTCGGCGGTGCGGCGGCCGGCGACGGCGAGGCCCGCGCGCATCACCCACACCTGGTCGCTCAGGCGCATCACCTGGTCGAAGTTGTGGCTGATCAGCAGCACGGCCACTCCGGCGTCGCGCAGCTTGAGGATGATCTTCTCGACGCGCGCCGTCTCCTGGACGCCGAGCGCCGCGGTCGGCTCGTCCATGATCACGATCTTGCTGCCCCAGCCCGCGGCCCGGGCGATCGCGACCGCCTGGCGCTGGCCGCCCGAGAGGCGGCGGACCTTGCTGGTGACCGGCGGGACGTTCACGGCGAGGTCGCCGAGAAGCTCCTGGGCCGTCTTCTTCATCTGCGTCCGGTCGAGGAACCGCACCCCGGGCACGCCCTTGGTGAGCTCCCGGCCGAGGAAGAAGTTCTGCCACACGGTCAGGTCCTCGACCAGGGCGAGGGTCTGGTGCACCGTCTCGATGCCGCCGTCCCGGGCGCCGAGCGGAGTGGTGAAGTGCACCACGTCGCCGTCGAGGGTGATGGTGCCGGAGTCGGCGGGGTGCACTCCGGAGAGGCAGCGGACGAGGGTGGACTTGCCCGCGCCGTTGTCGCCGATCAGGGCGGTGATCTCGCCGCGGCGCATCGACATCGACGCTCCCTTGAGAGCGTGGACGCCGCCGAAGGACTTCTTGATGTCCCGCGCTTCGAGCAGGATGTCGCTGGTCATGGCTGGGCTCACTTCTTCTGGTAGCGGGTGATGAGGGCGGCGAGCACGACCACCAGGCCGACGGCGAGGGGCTGGTAGAACTGCGAGACGCCGAGCAGGGTCAGGCCGTTGGTCAGCGCGGTCAAGAGGAACGCTCCGATGATCGGGCCGACGATCTTCGCCTTGCCGCCGGTGAGGCTCACTCCGCCGAGCACGACGGCCGCGATGGAGTTGAGCAGGTACTGCGTGTTGATGGCCGGCTCCGCGGCGCCGACGCGGGCGACGAGGAGGAGCGAGCCGACTCCGGCGAGGACGGCGGCGATGATGTACACCGCGATGCGCACGCGTCCGGCCTTGATGCCGTTGGCGACCGCGCTCTCCTCGTTGCCGCCGACCGCCTGCACGTGCAGGCCGAAGCGGGTTCGGAACATGACGACCCAGGCGACGACTCCGATGACCGCGGCCAGGATGATCGGGTAGCCGATGATCCCGATCGAGCCGGTGGTGAGGCGGAGCAGCTCGGGGCTGCCGACCGTGATCGGCTTGCCGTCGGAGACGATCAGCGCGAGACCGGTCGCCACCGAGAGCGTGCCCAGTGTCGCGATGAAGTCGGTGACCTTGCCCTTCGCGATCAGGAAGCCGTTGATCACTCCGATCAGCCCCGCGAAGAGCAGGGCCGCGAGCGCCGAGAGCCAGAAGCCCCAGCCGGCGCTCCAGCCGATGCCGAAGCCGACCGCTCCGACGGTCATCGTCGCCGAGATCGAGAGGTCGATGCCGCCGGTGGTGATGACGAAGGACTGGCCGATCGAGAGGATGACCAGGATCGCGGCGGCGACGAGCATCGCCTTGATGTTGCCGAGGCTGAGGAACGTCGGCGTCGCGATCGAGAACACGATCACCAGGGCGACGAGCCCGATCGGTGCGGCGTTCTCGGCCCAGAAGCTGAGCTGACGCAGGTTCGCCAGCAGCGGGGAGGCGCTGGCCGGGGGTCGGGCGGTGACTGAGGTCATGGTCGCTTCCTGGGTTGCCATGGGCGGGAGGTCCTACTTGCTGGGGACGAGCGCGGCGAGCGGGTTGTCGAACTCCTCGAACGGCTGGGGGAAGGCGCCGAGGGCCTGCTCCGCGGTCTCGGAGGTCACGAGCGCGGTGGGCGACTCGATCTCGGCGGGGATCTCCTCGCCGGCGCCGACGGCCTCGCACGCCTGCACGCCGAGCTGGCCGATCGCGTAGGGGTACTGGGCGACGGTGGCGGTGAGCCCGCCGTCCTTCACCGACTGCAGCGCGTCCTCGTTGCCGTCGACGCTGACCACCTGGACGGAGCCGGTGAGGCCCGCGTTCTCGACGGCCTTGACGATGCCGAGGCCCATGTCGTCGTTCGCGGCGAAGAACGCCTTCACGTCGGGGTTCGCGGCGAGGATGTCGGTCGCCTTGGTCAGCGCGACCTCGCGCTTCCAGTCGGCCGCGGCCTCCTGGACGACGGTGAGGTCGGAGCCGATCGCGGCGGTGAAGCCGTCGACGCGGGCGGCGCTGGTGACGTCTCCCGAGACTCCGCCGATGACGGCGACCTCGGAGCCGGCGGGCAGCTGCTGCAGGAGGAAGTCGCCGGCCTTGCCGCCCGCGGCCTCGTTGTCGGTGCCGATGTAGGTGGTCACGTCGAGGTTCGCGGCCTCGACCGCGTCGGGGTCGAGCGGGCTGTCGATGTTGACGATCGTCTTGCCGGTGGCGGAGGCGAGGGCCTGCACCAGGTTCGTGCCGCTGATCGGGTTGACGATCAGGCAGCCGAAGTCCTGGCCGGCGACCGTGGTGAGCTTGTCGGCCTGGCCGGTGGTGTCGCCGATGTCGGCGGCGGCCTGCACCGAGACGTCCACGGAGTCGTCCTTCGCGGTGTCCTCGATGCCGTTCTCCATCGCCTGGAAGAAGGGGTTGTCGAGGCCCTTGATGACCGCGGCGACCTTGGTCGATCCGGAGCCGCCGGCGGCCGTGTCGCCACCCGAGGCGCAGCCGGTGAGGAGGAGTGCGAGGGCGCCGACCGGTGCGAGAACCGGGAGGAGGCGGCGTGCTGTGCGGTTCATCGTCATCCTTGAGGATCAGTGGCACCACTGCGTGCCGGTGTGTGAAAACTACCGGGGCTTTCGCGTTACCGCAATACGAAAGTCGGGGAACTTCAGGTTTCCCGTCGGCAGGCATGTACGCTGACCGTGACAAGAGGGGGAGCGATGACGGGGTACTCCACCGGCGAGGCCGGTTCGCACGTGGCCGACGTCCTCGCGCTGTTCCGCGAGCAGGGCGAGGTCTCGCGCAACGCGGTGATGGAGCAGACGGGGCTCTCCCGCTCCACCGTCAACCAGCGCCTCGCGACCCTCGTGGAGCTCGGCCTGATCGCCCCTACCACCGGCGGCGAGTCGACCGGCGGGCGCCCCTCGAGCATGTTCGCGATGAACCTGGTCGGCACGGTCTTCCTCACCGCCGACATCGGAGCGAGCGGGTTCGTCGCCGCCGCCTGCGACCTGCGCGGCACCCCCCTCCGGCACGAGAGCGGCGTCGTCGACGTCTGGGAGGGACCGGACGCCGTGCTCTCGCTGGTGATCGCCGCGTTCGAGCGGCTGCAGCAGGGCGACGCGGTCGCCGGCATCGGCGTCGGAGTCCCGGGGCCGGTCGAGTTCGCCGCCGGGCGCGTGCGCAACCCGCCGATCATGACCGGCTGGGACGACTTCGACATCGCCGGCTACTTCGCCGAGCCGTACGAGGGCGTGCAGGTCGTCATCGAGAACGACGCGAACGCCCGCGCCCTCGCCGAGTCGCGCCACCACGGCTCCGACAACCTGATCAGCCTGAAGCTCGGCACCGGCATCGGCTCGGGCCTCGTCTTCAACGGAGCGACGATCCGCGGAGCCGTCGGCGCGGCCGGCGACATCGGCCACACCCGCGCGGTCACGGGCACGGTCGACGCGGATCCGCTGCCCTGCCGCTGCGGCAACGCCGGCTGCGTGGAGGCGTATGCGAGCGGCTGGGCCCTCGTCCGCGACCTCTCGGCCGACGACCCCTCGATCAAGCACGTCGCCGACGTCACGGCCCGCGTGCTCCGCGGCGACATGCGCGCCACCCAGGCGGTGCGCCAGGCCGGCCGCGTCCTCGGCGAGGCGGTCGCCGACCTCGTCAACATCCTCAACCCGCGGACCATCGTGATCTCGGGCCAGCTCGGCGACTGCGGCGAGGTGCTGATGTCGGGCCTGCGCGAGCGCGTCTACCTGCGCACCCACCCGCTCGCCACGCGGCACCTGACCATCCACACATCGGACCTGGGCGAGCTGGCCGGCGTGATCGGCCTCGCCCTGACGACCGCCGACCAGGTCTTCAGCCGCGAGCGCTTCGACCGCGAGGCGAGCGCCGAGAGCCCCCGCGCGGCGGCCGCCGCGAGCTGAGCGGGAGCGGGTTCAGTGACGCAGGGTCGCGGTGATCCGGCAGAGCACCTGGACGTGGGACGGGGCCTCGGGGTTCACCTTCTCGGCGACCGCCTCGACCTCCCATCCGGACGCCATGAGCGCGGCGACCTCACCGCACAGCCAGTCCGGCACCCATCCGATCCGCTCGCCGGACACCGAGGCCACCTCGTAGGCCTCCGGGTTGCGGAGGTTCGAGGCGTCGGGCACGAGGACCAGCCCGTCGCCCTGCTCGAGAGGCAGCACCGGAAGCGGGAGCTCGGCCCGATGGCGGACTCCCGCCACGAAGAAACGACTGATGAGGGTCTGCGCGGTGCGGAGAGGCTTCTCCACGACATGGAAGGTGTCGGTCGCTCGCGCCGCGCCGGTCCGGACCATGATCTCGACGGGGAGGTCGGGGGACGCCGCCTCGAGACCGAGCCACCCCAGGTACTCCTCGTACGAGCCGCGCTCGGACGACATCACCCTGTTGGCGAAGAACGGCGGAAGGGACGAGCTCCGGTACTGCGCGTCCACACGGGGGAACTCCGCGAGCGGGAAGAAGTCCTCGTCGGCGACAGCCGCCGGCTCGTACCGGAAGAGGAAGCCGTCGACCCCGACGGACAGCACCGCCGCGCGGAGGAACCGGCGAGTACGAGGGTTCTGCCAGACGAGCAGCAGCTCGCGGACACCAGGGGTCGGACGCGGCGCCGGTCGATCAACGAGGAGAGTCATCGAGGATCCTCCTCCGTGTCGCTGCCAGCAGTCCTTCCGTGAAACTAGCGCACGTCTCCGACATCAGGGTCGGAGGAACCGCCGCGAGGACCTCGCGGACCGCAGAGGGATCGACCGCTCGGAGCCGAGCAGGCCAGAACGCCTGCGCCTCCGGAGAGGCCGCCGCGAGGGCCTCCGCTGCGAGGTCGACCAGCAGCGGTCTCCCGGCGAATTGGTGACTCCTTCCTCTCCGCACCCACCGGTCGAAGAGAGCCTCATCGGCGAGGCAGGCGGCGCGCTTCTCCTCGGTCTCCTGGAACCCGAGGGCGTTGCCGTGATCGAACGAGGGCGAGAGGGTCCGATGACCGCGTCCGGCGATGACGGCCCAGTTCTCGTCGTGTCGATCCCGTCCAGCTACCCAGGCATCGAACAGCAGGTAGCCCGCCCACACGTCGAAACCGCTCAGTCCGGCGACGGCGTCGAAGCCTGCAGGAGCGTCGACGCCGTCGAGAGCACGTCTCACCGCATCGACGGTGTAGCGGTCGTTGGGCCGCCTCCGAGCGTGGTCGTAGTGGCGATCGGAGTGGCGCAGCAGGCTGTTCCCGATCTCGAGGCTCTGGATCTGCTCGCGCTCGATGACGTTCCTCGACATGATTCCGCGCCGACCGCCCACCGTCGCAGGTCGGATCTCCGCGCACGGGACGTCGAGCATCCGCGCGAGATGGAACGACACCCTCCGCCCAGTCCTCACCGCGAGTCTCGTCTCCTCGCTGGCGGGCGAACTTGAAGAGCCACAGATCGCCGTCGGCGACGAGCCAGAACTTCTCCTTCGTCCCCATCGGCTCGTCCGACCACCCCTCGTCGAAGGCGCGCTCGATGGTCGTCGACTCCCACTTCGGCTGCATCCGGTCACGGTAGCCCGCGTGCTGCCGGCCGCGGCGGTCCTGTCGCGTCTCGCGGCCGCGACCCCCTCCGCCCCGCGCACTGTTACGCCCGGCGACGAAGGGTTACGCCGGGCGACGCGGGCCGGGACGGGCGGGCCCGCGGTGCTCCATCATCGTGTCCGGGACGACGCGGAGAGGCCGCGGCCGCCCGACCCGTCCGAAGGAACGCGATGATCCGGCTCGAGCAGCTCAGCAAGTCGTACGGTCCGGCGACCGTGCTCGACCGCCTCGACTTCTCGGTCGCGACCGGCGAGATCTTCGCCGTCGTCGGCCCGAGCGGCGCGGGCAAGAGCACGCTCGCCGCCTGCGTGAACCTCCTCGAGCGGCCCACCTCGGGCACGGTCGTCGTCAACGGGGAGGCGCTCTCGCAGCTCTCGGAGGAGCGGCTGCGCGTCGCCCGCCGTCGCATCGGCACGGTCTTCCAGTCCGACGGACTCTTCAGCCGCCGCACGGCCGAGCAGAACGTGGCCCTGCCGTTGGAGTACCTCGGCGTCACCGCCGCCGAGACGAAGCGCCGCGTTGCGGAGCTCCTCGAGCGCGTCGGCCTCTCGGACCGCGCGCGCTACTACCCGCACCAGCTCTCCGGTGGTCAGCGCCAGCGCGTCGGCATCGCCCGCGCGCTCGCCCTCCGCCCCTCGGTGCTGCTCTCGGACGAGGCGACCTCGGGCCTCGACCCCGCCTCGACCACCGCGATCACCACGCTCCTGAAGGAGCTGCGCGACGACCTGGGCCTCTCGATCCTCTTCATCACCCACGAGATGGAGACGGTGCGCCAGGTGGCCGACTCCGTCGCCCGCCTCGACCACGGCCGCATCGTGGAGTCGGGGCGCCTCGTCGACCTGCTGCGCGACCCCGCGTCCCCGCTCGGCCTCGCCCTCAACCCGGTGCGCCCCTCCGTCGCGCCCGGCCCGGGTCTGGGCGAATGGGTGGTGGGCTACTCCCGCTCCGGAGTGCCGACCGACTGGGTCACCCGGCTCGCGGAGGCGGTCGGCCCCGTCTCGCTGCTCGGCGCGGCGATCGAGACGGTGGACGGGCAGGCGGTCGGCCACGCGACGATCGGGCTCGGCCCGGTCGACGAGGCGCGGCTCACCCGTGCGGCGGCCGAGCTCGGCCTGTCGGTCCGGCCCGCCGGCGTGCGCGTCCTCGCCGAGGAGGTGGCGGCATGATCCTCCACCTCGACAACAAGGTCCCGCTCGAGCAGATCCCCGCGCTGGTGCTGCCGGCGCTCGGCGAGACGCTGATCATGGTCGGCATCGTCATGGCGATCGTGGTGCTGGTCGGCGTGCCGCTGGGCGCTCTCGTGCACAACCTCGCTCCGGGCGGCCTGGCCGAGAACCGGGCCGCCCACCAGGTGCTCAGCGCCGTCATCAGCGTCGGCCGCTCGCTGCCGTTCCTCATCCTGATGGCGTCGATCATGCCGTTCACGCGCCTGATCACCGGCACCAACATCGGGATCGCGGCCGCCGTCGTGCCGATGTCGATCGCGGGGATCGCCTTCTTCACCCGGATCGTCGAGAACGCGCTGCGCAGCGTGCCGCTCTCGCTCACCCGCGTCGCCCGCGCCTCCGGAGCGTCGCGGCTGCAGGTGGTGCGGACCGCCCAGCTGAGCGAGGCGGTTCCGCAGATCATCGGCGGCCTGACGATCAACACCATCGCGATGATCGAGTACTCGGCGATCGCCGGCACGATCGGCGCCGGGGGCATCGGCTACGTCGCGGTGACCTACGGCTACCAGCGCTTCGACACCACCGTCATGCTCGCCACCATCGTGATCCTGGTCGCCACCGTCGCGACCGTGCAGCTCACCGGCGACGCCCTCGTCCGCGCGACCACGCCCGGCGCCTCCCGCTCGCGGCGAGCGCCCCGGGTCGCGGCCGCCGTCTAGAACCACCACTCCTCCTCCTGCGCCCTCGGGCGCCCCTCCCGCGCGCCCGCGCACCCCCTCTTCGAAAGGCACCGCCATGTCCACTCCCGACGACCTCGGATTCGATCTCACGAAGAAGCGCCGCTGGCCCTGGATCGCCGGAGCGGCCGTCGTCGTGGTCGGCGTCGCCTCCGCGATCGCCGTCCCGCTCCTCTCCCCCGCCGTCTCGGCCAACGAGCAGGAGGGAGCGACGCTCTACGTCGCGACCGCCGAGGGCAATGCCTCCGAGCAGGCCCTGGTCGACTTCGTCGCGAAGGAGGTGGCGCCGCGCTACGGCATCACCGTCGCCTTCAAGGGGCTCTCGGACAGCAACACCATCAACCGCGCGGTGAGCGAGGGCGAGGTCGCGGCCACGGTGTACCAGCACAAGCTCTGGCTGGGACAGGTGCTCGAGGCCAACCCCGACTTCGAGGAGGAGGCGGCCACCCCCGTCTTCCGCTGGGGCTTCGGGCTCTGGAGCGACAAGTACTCCGACGTCTCCCAGATCCCCGACGGCGGCACGGTCTCGCTCTACTCCGATCCCGCCAACGAGGCGCAGGGCCTCTGGCTGCTGCAGAACGCCGGCCTGATCACGCTGAAGCCGGGCACGGAGCCGGGCACCGCGACCCAGGACGACATCGCCGAGAATCCGAAGAACCTGCAGTTCACGCTGCTCGACTTCGCCGCCCAGTCGCGCGCGCTGCCGGACCTCGACGCGGCCGTCGGCTACACCGAGTACTACCTCGCCGCCGGCATCCCGATCGAGCAGCAGATCTTCGCCCCGCAGGCCCCCGACGACTTCGCCGGGCAGCTCACCATCGGCTCGAAGTACCGCGACACCGAGAACGTGAAGAAGCTCGTCCAGGCCTTCCAGGACCCGGCCGTGCAGGAGTTCCTCGCCACGGACGAGACGGTGAAGGGGATCCTGCTGCCGATCGACGGCTGAGCAGGGCCGGAGCGACGGGGTCGCCTGAGGAGTCGCGCGCGGCTTCTCGGGCGACTCGGCGTCTGCGGACGTAGCGTGGGCTCATGAACACGTTCACTCTCCACAACGGTGTCGAGATCCCCGCCCTCGGACTCGGCGTCTTCCAGACTCCGCCCGACGAGACCCGCGCCGCCGTCGCCGCCGCGCTCGACGCGGGGTACCGGCACATCGACACGGCGGCGGCCTACGGCAACGAGCGCGAGGTGGGCGAGGCGATCGCCGGCCGCGACGACGTCTTCCTCGAGACGAAGGTGTGGATCAGCGACTACGGCTACGACGAGACGCTGCACGCCTTCGACAAGAGCGCGGGCAAGCTCGGCGTCGAGCGGATCGACCTGCTGATCCTGCACCAGGCCCTGCCCGAGGCCTTCGACCGCACCCTCGACGCCTACCGGGCGCTCGAGCGGCTGCTCGCCGACGGGAGGGTGCGGGCGATCGGCGTGAGCAACTTCATGGTCGAGCACCTCACCCGCCTGCTCGCCGAGACCGACGTCGTCCCCGCGGTGAACCAGCTCGAGGTGCACCCGTACTTCCAGCAGCGGCGGGTCGAGCGCTTCGGCTGCGAGAACGACATCCTCACCCAGGCCTGGTCGCCGATCGGCGGCATCACCGCCTACCGCGACTCCCCGCGCCGCAGCTTCGACGACCCGGTGCTCCTCGAGCTCGGCGCCAAGTACGGGAAGACGGCCGCGCAGGTGATGCTCCGCTGGCACCTGCAGGAGGGCCGCCAGGTCATCCCGAAGTCGACCCGCCCCGAGCGCATCGCCGAGAACATCGACGTGTTCGACTTCGCGCTCTCCGGCTCGGAGCTCGCCCGGATCGACGCCCTCGAGGCCGGCGTGCGCGGCGGACCGGAGCCCGAGGCCGTGACGCTGGAGGCGTACGGCCGCGACATCCCCGAGGCGTGAGGAAGGCGCCCGCGACGGGAACACCGGAGCCGTCGCGGGCGTTGCCCTCACCATGAGCGTTCCCCTCTCCATCCTCGACCTCGCCCCCATCGCCCCCGGTGAGACCGCTCGCGACAGCTTCGCCGCCTCCGTCGCCCTGGCCCAGGAGGCCGAGCGGAACGGCTACCGCCGCGTCTGGTACGCCGAGCACCACAACATGGCGAGCATCGCCTCCAGCGCGACCTCGGTGCTCATCGCGCACGTCGCCTCGCAGACCTCCACGATCCGCCTCGGCTCCGGCGGCGTCATGCTGCCGAACCACTCCCCGCTCACCATCGCCGAGCAGTTCGGCACCCTCGAGACGCTGCACCCGGGCCGGATCGACCTCGGACTCGGCCGCGCCCCCGGCAGCGACCAGGCCACCTTCCGCGCGCTCCGCCGCGACCCCGACTCCTCCGAGCGCTTCCCGCAGGACGTGCTGGAGCTGCAGGCCTTCCTCGCCGGCGAGTCCCGCATCCCCGGAGTGAGCGCGACGCCCGGTGCCGGCACCCGCGTCCCCCTCTACATCCTCGGCTCCTCGCTCTTCGGCGCGCAGCTGGCGGCCGCTCTGGGCCTGCCGTACGCGTTCGCCTCGCACTTCGCTCCGGACGCGCTGCACCAGGCCGTCGCGGAGTACCGCCGCGGCTTCCGCCCCTCCGAACAGCTCGACGCCCCCTACGTGATCGCCGGGATGAACGCCATCGCCGCCGACACCGAGGAGGACGCGCAGGAGCAGTTCGCGCAGATGAAGCGCGCCCGCCTGATGATGCTGCTGCGCCAGAGCGGGCAGATCCCCGTCGGCCAGACCTTCGACGACGAGGAGCTCGACGCCCTGCTCAGCGCCCCGATCGGCGCCCACGTCGCGAGCATGACCACCTATACCGGTGTCGGCACCGGCGACCAGGTGGCCGACTACGCCGCCGACTTCGCGCGCTCCGCCGACGCCGACGAGGTCATCGTCGCCCACGCGTCGCTGCAGACGGAGGCCCGCCTGCGCTCGGTCGCGCTCCTCGCGCAGTCGAACGCGCGCGTCGCCGTCTGACGGGCGGCCCAGTCCGTCGACGCCGCCGCACGGGCCCCGTGCGCGACCGGGGCCGCGCATCGGCGGGCGTGCGGCGCGCATCGGCGGACTCCTGTGAAAGTGAGCCTCTAACGGGGGCCACCTCTCGGGGCACGACCCCGGGAGGAGCGCGTCCGCGGTGCCAGGCTGAGCCCTGTGTCGACGATGACGGGCAAGCGGCGTGAGCCCGGGGACAGCCCTGCGCGGTCAGCGGCCCTGCTGCTGCGGGTCTGCGCGGGCGACCGGACCGCCTTCCGGCAGCTCTACTCGCTCACCGCGGGCCGGGTCGTCTCCGTCGCGGACGCCGTGCTCGACGACCGCGCCGCAGCCGAGGAGGTCGCGCAGGAGGTCTACCTCGAGCTCTGGCGCACCGCGCGCTCGCTCGACCCGGGCCGTCCCGTGCTCGCCTTCCTGGCCCAGGTCGCGCACCGCCGGGCCGTGGACCGCGCCCGGGCGGACCGGTCGGCGCGGCGCCGGGAGCTGCAGTACACGGTCCTCGACCGGCCGCGCGATCACGAGTGGGAGCGCTCGGACGTCCGGCTGGCCCTGGCGCCCGCGGCCGGCGCGATCCGGCAGCTCGCCGCCATCCACCACGACGTCCTCTACCTCGCCTACGTCCGCGGGTACAGCCACTCCGAGATCGCGGAGGAGCTGTCGATCCCGCTCGGCACCGTCAAGACCCGGCTGCGCGACACCCTCATCCGCCTGCACACCCACCTGCAGTCCGCCGGCCCGGCGGACCCGGACGGCGGACCGGGACGGCGCATCCGGCACTGACCGGTGGCGCGAACGCCTCTACGCGACCGGGGTCGCACGCTTCAGGACCGTGCCCGGCCCGCTCAGCCCGCCTGCGTCGCGCCCGAGACCGCGAGCCCGACGATCACCGTCAGCACCGTCGTCCACAGCGCGATCGCGACGCCCTGCCAGAGCAGGATCCGCCCGCGGCCGACTCCGGCGCCCGCCAGCATCACCGCGGTGAAGTGCGTCGGGAGCAGCAGCGGCCCCAGCAGGCTCACGCCCGGGACGCCGTAGCGGGTGAAGGCCCGCTGGAACTTCTCGCGCCGCGGAGTCGTCCGCTTCGCCTCCGAGCGGCCCGTGATCGCCGAGCGGACGCCGGTGCCCAGCAGCACGAGCAGCGCCACACAGACGAAGTTGCCGATCGCCCCCGCAAGCCCGGCGACGACCGGGTGGATGCCGCCGATGATCCCGATGCTCGCCGCTCCCTCGCCCTCGATGAAGGGGACGGCCCCGGCCGCGGCGACGACGAGGGGCTGCACGAGCTCGGGAACGCGGCCGATCAGGTCCTGGAATCCGAGGATCGCGTCGCTGATGATCGTCATGGTCGTGCCTTCCGGTACGTGGCCCCGGCTCTCGGGACTCCTCCATCCGACCGTGTCCGGGAGCGCCACGGCAGTGCCGCCGGATCACCGCTTCCCGGGAGGATCGACGGCCCGAGGGGTGACAAGTGTCATGGTCGTAGCCTGGGCCGCATGGTGAACTCGACCGAGGCGGATCCGCCCGTGCGCGCAGGCCGCGGCGTCGCCGTGACCTGGTGGTACACCCTCGCGTCAGCAGCCTCCTTCGTGGTGGTCGTCCTGGCCGTCTGGTCCGTGGCGGTGCTGAGCGCCGAGGCCGAGGAGTGGCGGAAGGCCGCCTACTTCCTGGGCGCGGCCGCCTGGGTCGCGGTGTTCTCGCCGACCGCGCTCGCGTACCGGCGCGCCGACCGCGAGGGCCCGGTGCGCCTCCGGGCCGCGCCGACCCTGGTCTTCTGCCTCGGAGTGGCGGCCGCCGCGCTCACCGGCACGGCCGCCGGGAGCCTCGCGCTCGGGCTCTCGCTCGCCGCGACGCTGGTCGCCGTGCTGCCCTGGCAGAGCGGGGTGCGGCTCCGGGTGATGGTGCTCTGCACGATCGTCCTCGCGGTCGCGGCGGTGCTCGAGCAGACGCGCGCGGCGCCGGACGCGTCGGCCGCGCTCTCGACCCTCCTGCTGTTCGCGACGCTGCTGCCCCTGACGGTCGTCAGCGCGCTGTGGTGGTGGGACATCGTCCGCGAGCTCGACCGGGCGCGCGCCGCCGAGGGCCGACTCGCCGCCGCGCAGGAGCGCCTGCTGCTCGCCGGCGACGTGCACGACCTCCAGGGGCACCACCTCCAGGTGATCGCGCTGCAGCTCGAGCTCGCCGAGCGCCTCCTCGGCAGCGATCCGGAGGCCGCTCTCGAGCAGCTGCGCGCCGCCCAGCGCTCGGTCGACGGCGCCCGCACCGGCACCCGCGAGCTCGCCACGCGCTTCCGCAGCGTCCCGCTCGCCGACGAGCTGGCCAACGCCGCCGACCTGCTCCGCTCGGCCGGGCTCCGCGTCGAGCTCGAGGTCGACCCGGCGGCGGCTCACGCGCCGGCCGAGACGCTCGGGCCGGTGGTCCGCGAGACGACGACGAACATCCTCAAGCACGGCGGCGGCTCCAGCGCGCGGCTGCGGCTCGCGCGGGAGCGGGACGAGTGGCGGTTCGAGGCGGTGAACGACCTGGCACCGGACGCGGAGGAGGCGGACGGGACCGGCTCGGGCGTCCTCGGCATGGCGGAGCGGGTCGAGCGGGCGGGCGGGACGCTGCGCGCCGGGGCGGTCCGCCGCTCCTTCGAGCTGGACGCGCGCCTGCCGGTGGGGAGCGACTCGTGATCCGGGTGCTGATCGCCGACGACGAGGACATGATCCGCACGGCGCTGGCCGCGCTCCTCCGCCTCGAGGAGGACCTCGAGATCGTGGGCGAGTGCCGCGACGGCGAGCAGGCGGTCGCGGAGGCGCTGCGCCTGCAGCCCGACGTGTGCCTGTTCGACGTCGAGATGCCCGGGCTCGACGGGATCGAGGCGGCGGAGCGGCTGCGCCGGGTCTCGGCGACGCGGGTCGTGGTCGTCACCCGGCACGCGCGGCCGGGGGTCCTGCGGCGAGCGCTCGGAGCGGGCGTCAGCGGCTTCCTGCCGAAGTCGCGCCGGGTCGAGGACGTCGCCGAGGTGATCCGCCAGGTCGCGAGCGGACGCCGCTACGTCGATCCGGAGATCGCCGCCGACGCCCTGGCGAGCACGCGCAGCCCGCTGACCGACCGCGAGCTCGACGTGCTCAGCGCCGGCTCCCGCGGCGAGACGATCGGCGAGATCGGCGCGGCGCTGCACCTCTCCTCCGGCACCGTCCGCAACCACGTCTCGTCGATCCTGCGCAAGCTCGACGTCGACACCCGCCAGCGCGCGGTCATCGAGGCCCGCGAGCGCGGCTGGATCTGAGCGCAGGCGCCGCGACGGCAGCCACTCCGCAGGAGTCGTCGCACTCGCGCTCGAGTGCGACGACTTCTGCGTTCTCGCGAGCGCCGCTGGGTCAGGCCGTCGGCGTCCAGATCCGCATCGTCGACGGTCCGCGGTTCGCCCAGCGGTGGTACGGCCGGAACTCCGCCTCGAAGCGGCGCCCCTCCTCCACAGGTACGGAACCGTAGGGCCAGCCGGGAGCCGCCTCGCGCGCCACGAGGGACACGCGCGCTCCCTCCGCCGTCACGACGGGCGGCACCGACGCGTCGACCGCGATGTGCTCGGTGTCCAGGCCCTCGGGCAGGTCGAGCGACTCGATCGCCAGCACGAACGGCCCGCGCTCGAGGGCGACCTGGCCGCGCACCGCGTCGATCCGGGGGTGCGGGGCGACGAAGCGGGCCGACATCGGCAGCGAGAGCCGCACGGTGTCGCCGGCGGAGAACGCCCGGCGGACGGTGACGGTCGGCGTCGAGACCGGCTCGCCGTCGAGCAGCGCCGAGCCCCGCGCGAACGGCGGGACCCGCAGCGTCAGCGCGAACTCCGCGTCCTCGAGGATCCGCACGACGATCTCGCCGTCGGCCGGGTACTCCGTCTCGACGCGCAGCGCGACGCCTCCGGTGCGCACCTCGTACGCGCCGTACTGGTGGAGCTGCACCCCGTCGTCGGTGGCGGTCGCGAAGCCGAGCTCGACGCTCGCGAGGGTGCGGGCGGTGTTGGTCGGGCAGCACGAGACCCAGAACCACGGCGCGCGGAGGCTGGACTGCGCGCGGTCGGTCTCGCGCGACTCGTCCGGCGCCACTCCGTCGACGCGCTGCTGCAGCGTGTTCGTGTAGAAGAAGGCGCGGCCGTCGTCGCGGGTGGCGGGGAGCACCGCGTTCAGCAGCGTCCGCTCCATCAGGTCCGCGTAGCGGTGCTCGTTCGAGCCGAGCAGGAGCCGCCAGCTGAGCATCGTGGAGCCGATCGCCGCGCAGGTCTCGGCGTAGGCGCGGTCCGGCGGCAGCTCGTAGTCGGCGCCGAACGCCTCGTCCTGGTGGTGCGAGCCCATCCCGCCCGTGACGTAGGTGCGCCGCTCGACGGTCGCCTCCCACTGGCGGCGGACCGCCTCCTCCAGCTCGGCGTCGCCGGTCTCGACCGCGACATCGAGAGCCCCGGAGGCGAGGTAGAGGGCCCGCACCGCGTGGCCGCGCAGCACCTCCGCGTCGCGCACGGGCACGTCGTCCTGGAAGTACTCGGCGCCGAACGCGATCGGCTTCAGCGTCCCCGTCCCGCGCCGCTCCACGAAGAGGCGGGCCAGCTCGAGGTAGCGCTCCTCCCCCGTCGCCCGCGCCAGCTCGGCGAGCGCCGGCTCGATCTCGGGGTGGCCGCACACGGCGACCCTCCCCTCGGGCCCGAACTCGCGATGCACGTGGTCGGCGAGGCGCCGGGCGACCTGCGGCAGGAGGTCGTCGTGACCGGTGCGCAGCCGCGCCACGGCGGCCTGGATCAGGTGCCCGAAGCTGTACAGCTCGTGGCCCCACTCCAGGTCGGAGTAGCGCGCACGCTGGCCGGGCCGGCCGAAGCTCGTGTGCAGGTACCCGTCCGGGTCCTGGGCGGAGGCGACCCGCGAGACGAGGTCGTCGTACCGCTCCTGCAGCCCGGCGTCGTCGCTCCGGCCGAGCTCCCACGCCATGGCCTCGAGGAGCTTGTAGACCTCGGAGTCCACGAACTCGATGCCCGCGTGCGCGTCGCCGCCCTCGGCGGACGAGATCGAGCCGTCGGCAGCGCGGTCGAAGTTGCCGGCCCAGCCGACGCGCTCGATCCACGAGCGGCAGTGCTCGATGACGGCGGAGGAGTTGAGGTCCTGGTAGTGCTTCCAGAAGCCGCCGGTGAGGCGGATCTCGTCCTGGCGCAGCGGCCGGAGCACGCTCCGCGAGGGGGCGACCGGGCCGCCGAGGGCGGTGGCGGTGGGGGCGGTGAGGGTCACGGTGTCTCCTTGGAGGGACGGGTCAGTCCTTGACGGCGCCGGCGGTGACTCCCGCCGAGACGTACCGCTGGGCGACGACGAGGAGGACGGCGGCCGGGAGCGAGGCGACCACGGCGGTCGCCATGATCGAGTTCCACTCCTGGTTGTTGTTGCCGATGTACTTGTAGATGCCGAGGGTGATCGGCTGGAGCTTCCCGCCGCTGTCGAGCGTCGAGGCGAAGATGAAGTCCGACCAGGCCCAGAGGAACGCGAACAGCGAGACGGTGACGACGGAGTTGCGGCTGATCGGCATGATCACCGAGGTGAAGGTGCGCCAGGCGCTCGCTCCGTCCATCCGCGCCGCCTGGGTGAGCTCGTCGGGGATCCCCGACATGAAGGCCGTGAAGATCAGCACGCCGAACGGCACCGCGATGGTGGAGTCGGCCACGATCAGGCCCGGGATCGAGTTGAGCAGCCCCAGGTTGAGGTAGATGGCGTAGAAGCCCATCGCCATGATGATCGCCGGGATCATCTGCGCGATCAGCAGCACGAACGAGAGCGCCTGCCCGCCGCGGGGCCGCAGCTTCGCCAGCGAGTAGGCGGCGGGAGCGGCGATCGCCACGGTCAGCAGCACCGTGCCGAGGCCGACGACGAGGCTGGTGCCCAGGTAGGGCAGCTGCTCGCTCAGCACCGCCTGGTAGCCGGTGAACGTGGGCGAGAACGGGAACCAGTCCGGCGGATCCTTCCGCATCGAGCCGGTCGGAGTGAGGGAGACGTTGATCATCCAGTAGACGGGGAACAGCATGACCGCCGTGAGGGCGATCCCGACCACCGTCAGGTACCAGGGGCGTCGGGCGGTCACGAGTCGGCCTGCTTCCGCTGGACCCGGATGTACACGAGACCGAAGACGAGGGCCAGGATGATCAGCAGGTTGCCGACGGCCGCGGCCGGTCCGAAATCGGGCAGCATCGAGCCGAAGCCGAGCTGGTACGTCCAGGTGGCGAGCGTGGTCGAGGAGTCGGCGGGGCCGCCCTTCGTCATGATCCAGATGATGTCGAACACTTTCAGCGTGTAGACGAGGCCGAGCAGGATCGTGATCGCCGACACCGGCCGCAGCAGCGGCAGCGTGATCCGCCAGAACTGCTGGGCGCCGGTCGCGCCGTCGAGCGAGGCCGCCTCGTAGAGGTCCTGCGAGATGTTCTGCAGGCCGGAGTAGAGGATCACCAGATTGAACGGGATGCCGATCCAGATGTTCGCGATCAGGACCGCGATCAGCGAGGTGGTCGGCGAGGTGAGCCAGTTGATCTGGCCGATCCCGAACGACTCCAGGAACGCGTTCACGATGCCGGAGTCGCTGTTGAGCATCCACGACCAGGTCGAGGCCGAGACGATCAGCGGCAGGAGCCACGGCACCAGGAACAGCGCCCGGAGCGTGCTCGCGAGCGGGAAGCGGCGGTAGAAGAACACGGCGAGCGCCAGCCCCAGCGTGAACTGGAAGAGGAGCGAGACGCCGGTGAAGACCGCCGTGTGCAGCAGCGCCGGGCCGAAGGTCGCGTCCTGGAACACCTGGACGTAGTTGTCGAACCAGACGAAGGGCGCGTTCCCCTGCACGAACGAGCGGACCGTGTAGTCCTTCAGGCTCAGCTCGAGGTTGCGGTAGAGCGGGAACGCGTAGAAGACGAGCAGGTAGGCGACGAGCGGGGCGAGGAACGCCCACGCGACCAGGCGGCCGCCTTCGGGTCGCCAGCGGCGCCGACGGCTCTCGGCGGCCGGGGCGGGCGGGGCCGGCGGCTCGGTGCCGCGCCGCAGAAGGCGGGCGGTCTCGGTGGCAGTGGTCATGGTCTCTCCCGTCCCCCCGGCCGGTGCGCGGAGCACCGGCCGGGGGGACCTCGTTCGGGGAGCGGGAGCCCCCGGTCGTCCTACTTCGTGGCGGATTCGGCGGCCGACTGGGCGGCCTTCAGGGCGTCCTCGGGAGACTGCGAGCCGCTGAGCACGGTCTGCACCGCGCCCCACAGCTGCTCCGAGATCTTCGGGTACTTCGTGCCGAGGTCGTCCGAGGTGCGGCCCTTCGCGGCCTGCACGGCGGTGACCCACGGCTCGAGGTCGGCGTTGCCGGCGACCTGCTCCTGCTGCGCCTCGGCCGTCGGCGCGATGTACGAGAGCGTGTTGTCGGTCGTGACCAGGCTCTCCGTCGAGGTCAGGCACTCGGCGATCTTCTTCGAGGTCTCGTAGCGCGCCGTGTCCGACTGCACCGGGAGGGTGAGGAACTCGCCTCCCGTCGGTGCGGGGGCCGCTCCGCCGTCCTTCGACGGGATGGTCAGGACGCCGTAGTCGATGCCCGAGGCCTTCGCGTTGGCCAGCTGCCAGGTGCCGTTCTCGCCGAACGCGTACTCGCCGGTCTCGAACTCCTGCCAGCTCGTGGTCTGCGTGTTGCCGATCACGGAGTTGGGCGCGTAGCCCTTCTGCAGCCAGTCGCTCCAGAGCGAGACGGCGTCGACCGCGGCGGGCGAGTCGAGGTCGGTCAGCTCGGCGCCGGAGCCCCAGAACCACGGCAGGAACTGGAAGGTCCCCTCCTCCGTGCCGATGCCGGAGAACGTGATGCCCTTGCCGCCGGAAGCGGTGACCTTCTCGAGCGCGTCGGTCAGCCCGGCCCAGTCGGTGATGGAGGCGGCGTCCACGCCGGCCTTCTCGAGCACGGCCTTGTTGTAGTACAGCGCGAGCGTGTTGGCGCCGATCGGCACGCCGAAGGTGTCGCTGCCGGTCTGGCCGGCCGCGAGGATGTTCGCGTCGATCCCCTCGGTGGAGAGCCCGGACTCGGCGGTCGTGGTCAGGATGCCCGACTCCGCGAGCGTCGAGACCACGGGGTTGTCGACGAGCAGGAGGTCGGGCGAGTTGCCCTGCTGACCGGCGAGCAGCGCCTTGTTGGTCAGGTCGGTGGTGTCGTAGCCGGTGCGCTCGACGGTGACGCCGGCCTCGGTCCCGCAGGAGTCGATGAGCTTCGCCCAGTCGGACGACTCGTCGAACTGGGGGTACGGGTCCCAGAACGTGTAGCTGCCTCCCGCGGCGGAGCCGGAGTCTCCCCCGGAGCCGCTCGCGCAGCCGGTCAGTGCGGCGGCGGCCGTCCCCAGCAGGACGGCGGCGGCGAGGCCCCGAGCGTGCTTCCTCGTCTTCACGGATGATCCCTTCGTCGTTGACGGATTCCTCGGCAGTCGTCCCGAATGTCTGCGCCGGGCCGAAACTACTTTCTGTCGGGTAAACCTAGGCAGGGGCGGTCAGCGCGTCAAGAGATGCGACCTTTTCGGTCTTTTCGGTTTTTCGCCGGAGTCGTGCGAGGATCGACGCGGCGGCCCGCCGGGCCCGGAACGGAGGCGCGGTGCCACCACGCAAGCCCACCGGCACCATCACGCTCACCGACGTGGCGGCCGCCGCCGGCGTCTCGATCGCCACCGCCTCCAAGGCGCTCAACGGCCGCGACCAGGTGCGCGCCGAGACCCGCCAGCGCGTGCTGGACGCCGCCGAGGCCCTCTCCTTCACCCCGAACCCGTTCGCGCAGGCCCTCAACTCCCGGCGCACGGGCACCATCGGGATGCTCACCAACGATCTCGACAACCGCTTCGTGCTCCCCGTGCTGCTCGGCGCCGAGGACGCGTTCGGCGCCGGATCGACGTCGGTGCTCCTCTGCGACGCCCGCGGCGACTCGATCCGCGAGCAGCACCACATCAAGAACCTGCTCGCCAAGCGCGTCGACGGGATCGTGGTGCTCGGCCGGACGACGAACCCGCGCCCTTCGATCACCCGCACCATCCCGGTGCCGGTCGTCTACGCCTATGCGCCCTCGGAGGATCCGCGCGACTCCTCCTTCACGCCCGACAACGTGCAGGCCGGCGTCCTCGCCGCCCGCCACCTGATCGAGCGCGGACGGACGAGGATCGCTCTCGTCAACGGCGAGCCGAGCTACACCGCCGCCCACGACCGCGCCCGGGGCGTCGAGCAGGCGCTGACGGAGGCGGGGCTGCCGCTGGTCGGCGGCGGCGTCCTCTTCGGGCAGTGGTCCGAGAGCTGGGGCCGCCAGTGCGCCGAGACGCTGCTGCGCGCGCATCCGGACCTCGACGCGATCATCTGCGCGAGCGACCAGATCGCCCGCGGCACCCTCGACCACCTGCGCGAGACCGGTCGGCGGGTTCCGCAGGACGTGGCCGTCGTCGGCTTCGACAACTGGGACCTCCTCGTCGAGGCCGCCCGCCCGCCGCTCTCGAGCATCGACATGATGCTCGACACGCTCGGCCGCGCCGCCGCGGAGGAGCTCTCGAACGCGATCCACGGACGTCCGACCGCGGGCGTGCAGGCCATGCCCGTCCGCTTCGTGCCGCGGGAGTCCTCCGGCTGACGCCGCCCTCCGCGAGAACGCGGACGTCGTCGCACTCGAGCTCCGGAACGACGACTCCTGCGTTCCCGCGACGTGCCGACCGGGGCTCGCGGAATCATATGTTGACGCCGCGCTCTCGGATGTGTATTTTCCAGTTATACGAATAACCGAGACCACGAGGAGGTGGGTCATGGCCGGACGGACGGCGACGATGAGGCAGGTCGCGGAGCGCGCCGGCGTCTCCCAGGCCACAGTGTCCCTCGTGCTCAACAACGCTCCCGGCAACCGCGTCACCGAGGCCACCCGAGCCCGCGTGATGGAGGCGGTCGAGGATCTCGGCTACCGCACCAACGCCTTCGCGAAGTCGCTCCGCAGCGGGCAGTCGGGGATGATCGGCTTCGTCTCGGACGAGGTCGCCAGCTCCCCCTTCGCCGGCCGCCTGCTGAAGGGCGCGCAGATGCGGGCCTGGGAGAGCGGCCACATCATCCTCAGCGTCGACACCTTCGGCGAGCGCGCCCTCGAGGAGTCGGCGATCGACATGATGCTGTCGTACCGCGTGCTCGGCGTCATCTACGCCTCGATGTACCACCGCGTCGTCGAGGTGCCGGAGGCGCTGGGCGACGTGCCCACCGTGGTCGTGAACGCCCAGTCCGCTGGCGGGCGCTTCTCGAGCGTCTTCCCGGACGAGGAGGAGGGCGGGTACACCGCCACCCGCCAGCTGACGGGCGCCGGCCACCGCCGCATCGCCTACATCGACATCCAGCCCGCCGACAGCGACCTCCCCGCGGGTGTCGGACGGCGGGCGGGCTACCGCCGCGCCCTCGAGGAGGCGGGCCTCACCGTGGACCCCCGCCTCGTCCGGCACGGCTCCGGCGGCACCGTCGAGGACGGCCTCGCGCTCACCGCGGAGCTCCTCGACGAGGCCGATCCCCCCACCGCGATCTTCTGCGGCAACGACCGCACCGCCTGGGGCGCCTACCGGGCTCTCGAGGCGCGCGGCCTCCGCGTGCCCGAGGACTGCTCCATCGTCGGCTTCGACGACCAGGAGACCCTCGCCTCCTACCTCGACCCCGGCCTCACGACCGTCGCGCTCCCCCACGAGCGCATGGCCCGCGACGCCGTCTCCCTCCTCCTCGCGGAACCGCGCGAGGAGCCCCGACCCCATCCCATCCATTGCTCACCGGTCCTCCGCGGATCGGTGACGAGTGCAGAGGTGCGCGCATGACGACGATGAAGTCCGCCCCCGGGATCCCCCGGCCACGGCGCCTCCTGAGCCCGAGGCAGCGCCTCGGCTCCGCTGCGAGGCGCGCCCTGCGCTCCTGGCAGTTATACGTACTACTGACCCCGGCGCTCGTCTTCGTGGCGCTGTTCAAGTACTGGCCGATGTACGGCGCCCAGATCGCCTTCCGCGACTACAACCCGTCGCTCGGCTTCTCGGGCAGCCCGTGGGTGGGCCTGGACAACTTCACCCGCTTCGTCTCGTCGTTCCAGTTCGGGCGCCTGATCGAGAACACCCTGACGGTGAACGCCCTGGGGCTGCTCATCGCCTTCCCGGTGCCGATCGTGCTCGCGCTGATCGTCAACCAGCTGCAGAGCGAGCGGTTCAAGAAGTTCACGCAGACGGTGCTCTACTCGCCGTCCTTCATCTCGGTCGTCGTGGTCGTGGGCATGATCCACCTGCTCTTCTCGCCGCGGTCGGGGATCGTGAACAGCGCGATCGTCGCCCTCGGGGGAGAGCCGGTGTTCTTCATGGGCTCGCCGGACTGGTTCCGGCCCCTCTACATCGGCTCCGACATCTGGCAGAACGCCGGGTTCTCGATGATCGTCTACCTCGCCGCCCTCACCGCGATCGACCCGGCTCTGCACGAGGCCGCCCGCGTCGACGGAGCGAGCAAGTGGCAGCGGATCCGCCACATCGACATCCCGGGCATCCTGCCGGTGATCACGATCCTGTTCATCCTGGCGATCGGCAATCTCTTCAACCTCGGATTCGAGAAGGTCCTGCTCATGCAGACCGACCTCAACCTCCCGACCTCCGAGGTGATCCAGACCTACGTCTACAAGGCGGGGCTGCAGCAGGCGCAGTTCAGCTACTCGGCCGCCATCGGCCTCTTCAACTCCCTGATCAACCTCGTCCTGCTGGCGACCTTCAACCAGGTCGCCCGCCGTGCGGGCCAATCGAGCCTCTGGTGACGACGCCATGACACAGACCATCCACCCCGACCGCGCCGTCCGCGAGCCGTCGGCACCGACTCCCCCTCGCCGCACCGCCCCGGGAAAGCGCACCGGACGGTACGCGGACCCCGTGTTCAACACGATCGCGATCGCCGTCCTGCTCCTGGCGATCGTCGCGATCGTCTACCCGATGTACTTCATCGTGATCGCCTCGTTCAGCGAGCCGTCGCAGATCCTCAACGGGAACGTCTGGCTGTGGCCGGCCGGCTTCACTCTCGAGGGCTACGGGCGGATCTTCTCGGACGGCGCGATCTGGCAGGGCTTCGGCAACTCGGTCCTGTACACGGTCGTCGGCACCGCGATCAGCGTCAGCACGATCCTCTGCGCGGCCTACGCCCTGTCGAGGAAGGACCTCTACGGGCGGACCGTCTTCCTCCTGATCTTCATCCTCACGATGTTCATCGACGGAGGCCTGATCGCCCGCTACCTGGTGGTGCGCGACCTCGGGATGCTGGACACGATCTGGGCCGTGGTCCTGCCCGGCGCGGTCGGGGTCTGGAACCTGATCATCGCCCGCGCCTTCTTCGAGAACAACGTGCCGGGCGAGCTGCGCGACGCCGCTCAGATGGACGGCGCGAGCGACTTCCGCTTCTTCTTCAGCATCGTCCTGCCGCTGTCGAAGCCGCTGATCTTCCTCATGATCATGATCCACCTCGTGGCCAACTGGAACGCCTTCTTCGACGCCCTGATCTACCTCGACGACGAGAGCAAGTACCCGCTCCAGCTGGTGCTGCGCAACGTCCTGATCCAGTCCGAGGTCACCTCCGCAGGCGGCTCCGGAGCGATGGACTCCTACGCCGCCGCCCAGCGCCTGGGCGAGCTGATCAAGTACGGAATGATCGTCGTCTCGACGATCCCCCTCTTGATCGTCCTGCCCTTCATGCAGAAGCACTTCACCAAGGGCGCCCTTCTCGGCGCCGTGAAGAGCTGACCCTCCACCCCTCCCGCACCACCCTTTCGACAAGAGGAACACGAACGATGAGACACCGCAGTTTCTTCACCACCACCGCACTCGCCCTCTCCGGCGGACTGCTCCTGGCCGGCTGCACGACCGGCGGCGGGAACGACCCCGTCCAGGACCGCTCGAGCGAGGTCGGCTTCAACGAGACCGGCCTGCCGATCGTCGACGACACGCTGTCGCTGACCTTCGGCGGCACCAAGTCCGCCCTGTCCCCCGACTACTCCTCGATGCAGCTCGTGCAGCAGTGGGAGGAGGACACCAACATCTCGATCGACTGGAAGAACCTCCCGGAGCAGGTCTACGCCGAGAAGAAGAACCTCCTCCTCGCCAGCGACGACGTGCCGAACGTGCTGTTCAACTCGGGCCTCACCGACGCCGAGATCGTGCAGTACGGCGAGAACGGCACGCTCCTCCCGCTCGAGGACCTGATCGAGGAGCACGCGCCGACCCTCTCCGCGATCCTCGAGGACCGGCCCGACATCCGCGCCGCGCTCACCGCCTCGGACGGCCACATCTACACGCTGCCCTCGGTCGAGGAGCTCGGGATCCTCCAGTACCCGAACTTCCTCTTCATCAACACCGCCTGGCTCGACGCGCTCGGCCTCCCGATGCCGACGACGATCGAGGAGTACCGGGCCGCGCTCGAGGCCTTCAGAACCGGCGACCCCAACGGCAACGGCAAGGCCGACGAGATCCCGCTGTCCTTCCGCACCGACTCGTTCTGCGGCAACCCGCACGACCTGATCGCGGCGCTCGGCGGGCAGCCGGAGAACAACGACCACCGCATCGTCGTCGACGGGAAGGTGCAGTTCACGGCCGACACCGACGGCTACAAGCAGGGCGTCGAGGCGCTCTCCGACTGGTACGCCGACGGGCTCATCGACCCCGAGTCGTTCTCGCAGGACGACGTCGCCTTCCTCTCCAAGGGCAAGGCCGACACCCCGGTCCTCGGCTCCTTCTTCTGGTGGGAGGCGAAGGAGATGGTCGGCGAGGACCGCCTCGGCGACTACGCGATCCTCGGCGTGCTCGAGGGCGTCGACGGCGAGAAGCGCGCCAGCGTCACCAGCAACCAGGAGATCAACCGCGGCGCGATGGCGATCACCCGCTCCAACGAGCACCCCGCCGCCACGATGCGCTGGGCCGACCGCCTCTTCGACCCCGAGATGAGCGCCCAGAGCAGCTGGGGACCCCTCGGCGTGACCCTCCAGAAGGACGAGGCCACCGGCCTCCTCGTGCAGATCCCCGCCGCCGCCGGCGAGGCCGAGGGCGAGCGCCGCCAGAAGGTCGCCCCGGGCGGCCCGAAGATCACCACCGAGAAGGACTTCGAGACCGTCGTGGCCCCCGAGCCGCGCGCGAAGGAGCGCCAGGACCTGGTGAACGAGTACTACCTCCCCTACAAGGCGAACGACGCCTACCCGCCGGTGATGCTCTCGAACGACGAGCTCGACCGCGTCTCGTACGCGCTGACCGACATCAACACCCTGGTGAAGGAGAAGTTCGCCGCCTGGATCGTCAACGGGACCGTCGACAGCGAGTGGGACTCCTACGTCTCGCAGCTGGAGTCGATGGGCGCCTCCGACGTGACCGCGACGTACCAGCAGGCCTACGACCGCTTCCAGAACGGCGGCGAGTAGTCCCCGGGGGCGCGGGCGGCAGCCGCCCGCGCCCCTCGTCCGGCCGCACCGAACCCCTCTCCTCAGGAGCCCTTGTGACCATCACCACGACGACCGACGCCTGGCGTCCGTCCGCCCACTTCACCGCCCGATCCACCTGGCTGAACGACCCGAACGGGCTCCTCTTCCACAACGGCACCTACCACCTGTTCTTCCAGAACAACCCGACCGGCAGCACCTGGGGCAACATGTCCTGGGGCCACGCGACCTCGACCGATCTGGTGTCGTGGAGCGAGCAGCCCGTCGCGATCCCCGTCCTCGACGGCGAGATGGCCTTCTCCGGCAGCGCCGTCGCCGACGTCCGCAACACGGCGGGCTTCGCCGGCCCCGGCGAGACGGCCCTCGTCGCGGTCTACACGGCCGCCCGCGACGCCCTCCCGGACGGCACCGGGGCCTCGCAGGCCCAGGCACTGGCCTACAGCGTCGACGACGGCGCCACCTGGACCCGGTACGCGGGCAACCCCGTCCTCGACATCGGCTCCGCGGAGTTCCGCGATCCGAAGGTCTTCTGGTTCGGCGGGGACGACGGCCACTGGGTGATGGTCGCCGTCGAGGCGGTCGACCGCCGCGTCGCGGTCTACACCTCGCCCGACCTGATCGCGTGGACCCGGCGCTCCCACTTCGGCCCCGCCCATGCCACGGGCGGCGTCTGGGAGTGCCCGGACCTCCTCCCGCTGCGCGTGCGCGGCACCGACGAGGTCCGCTGGATGATGATCGTGAGCCTCAACCCGGGCGGCATCGCCGGCGGCTCCGGCAGCCAGTACTTCCTCGGCGACTTCGACGGAGCCGAGTTCACCGCCGACCGGATCAGCGCGTCCGAGGACCCCGCCGACTACGACTGGCTCGACTACGGCCGGGACTACTACGCGGCCGTCTCCTTCAACGACGCTCCCGAGGGCCGCCGCCTCACGATCGCGTGGGCCAGCAACTGGGACTACGCGAACGAGACGCCCACCGGCCCGTGGCGCTCGTCCATGTCGCTCGTGCGCGAGCTCGACCTCGTCCGCGGGGCCGACGGCCGTCTCCGCCTCGCGCAGCGGGCGGTCCTCCCGACAGGGCCCGCGTCCCGCGACGTCCGCGTCTTCGACGTCGACGTGTCCCGCCTCCCCGGCGACCGCACCGAGCTGCGCCTGCTCACCGGCACGACCGACGACGAAGTGGTGCTCACGGTCGACGGCGACGAGGGAGTGCTGACCTGCGACCGCACGCGCAGCGGCGCGGTGGACTTCGCGGCGTCCTTCCCCTCGGTCGACTGGGCTCCGCTGCCCGGGCCGGACAAGTCGGGGCGGATCCCGGTCCGCATCGTCGTCGACGCCTCGGTGGTCGAGGTGTTCCTCGGCGGGGGTCTCAGCACCCTCACCCAGCTCGTCTTCCCGTCGGCGCCGTTCACGACGCTGCAGGTCCGCGCGGCGGCGGAGTGAGCGGGCCCGGCGCGGGCTCCGGCAGCGGCCCCGGCTCGGACTCCGGCTCTCGCGTCCTCGTCGTCGGCGAGACCGTCGTCGACGTCGTCGAGCGGGACGGGAGCCGGTCGGAGCACGTCGGCGGCTCGCCCGCGACCGTCGCCGTCGCGCTCTCCCGGCTCGGCCGCTCCGTCCGCTTCGCCACCGCCCTGGGCGACGACGAGCGCGGACGCCGGGCCCGGGCGCACCTGGAGGAGTCCGGAATCGCGGTGTCGGCGCCCGCGCGCGGCACCACGTCGACCGCGGCGGCGGTCATCGGCGCCGACGGGTCGGCCCGGTACGAGTTCGACCTCAGCTGGGACCCGGACCGCATCGATCCCGACGGAGCCGCGCACCTCCACACCGGGTCGATCGCCGCCTTCCTGCACCCCGGCGCCGACGCGGTCGCGGACCTGCTCGACCGTCTGCCGCCCGGGACCTCCGTCAGCCTCGACCCCAACATCCGGCCTGAGGTGCTCCCTCCGCGCGCCGAGGTCCACCGCGTCCTCGAGCGGCTCCTCCGGCGCTGCGATCTGGTGAAGCTGAGCGACGAGGACGCCGAGTGGCTCCACCCCGGCGACTCCGTCGACGCCGTCCTCGACCGCCTCCTGGCCGCCGGCCCTTCGCTGGCGGTCGTCACGCGCGGCGGCGAGGGGATGGTCCTCGCGTCCCGCCGGGCCCGGGTCGTCGTCCCCGCCTCCCGCATCACCGTCGCGGACACCATCGGCGCGGGCGACACGGCGATGGCCGGGCTGATCGACGCCCTCCTCGACAGCGGGACCACCGCTCTCGACGAGGACGCCCTCCTCGCGGCGGGCCGGTGGGCGGCCCGGGCGGCGGGAGTCACCGCCTCCCGCATCGGCGCGGACCCGCCCCTCCGAGCCGAGCTGGCCGGGGTCTGACGGCCGGGCGGAGCGGACCCCGGCATCGAGCGGACGCGCGCGTTCCGAGCAGAACGGTCGCGCACTCCTCGCATGCCGCCTTCCGCCCCGAGACACTGCCCCTACCGCGATGTCCCGGCGATCGGAGCGGCGTCTCGACGCACGAGCGGGCCCGACGGCACCGGGATACACCCGTGTCACGAGCAGTGCGTGCTCACCCGGACGCGCACCCGCCTCCCTGCCAGACACCGCCCCGCATCCGAGACGCCGCCTGCTCAGCGGTGCCCCGACTCTCGGAGCGGCGTCTCGAGCCACGAGCGGGCCTGCGCACAGCGGCGAGGACACCGGAGAGACGGGCGGAGCGCGATCGTGGACGCAGACGTGCGCCGGACCCCTCGGGAGTCCGGCGCACGGCCTGGCGGTGATCAGCTGCCGGTGATCAGCCGGGATCAGCTGCCGGTGCGCTCACTGCGGCGTCGGAGGGTGAGCATCAGACCGCCGCCGACCAGGGCGAGCAGGCCCAGCACTCCGGCGGTCGCCGTCGCTGCGGCGTCCACTCCGGTCGAGGCGAGAGCCGGACCGCGGGGACCGTTCGACCCGGACACGGGAACGACCGCGGCGTGGGAGGGCGCCGGTCGCGGCGCTGTGGTCGCGGTCGGAGTGGGCGAGGCCGTGGGCGTCGCGGTCGGCGTGGTGGTGGGCGTCACCGTCGGCGTGGTGGTGGGAGTCGCCGTCGGCGTGGTCGTCGGCGTGACCGTCGGAGCCACGGTGGGCGTGATCGCGGGAGTCGCCGTCGGAGTCACCGTCGGACTGACGGTGGGCGTGACCGTCGGAGTCACCGTCGGAGTGACGGTGGGAGTCACCGTCGGCGTCACAGTCGGCGTCACGGTCGGCAGGACGGTGGGAGTCACCGTCGGGGTGACGGTGGGAGTCACCGTCGGGGTGACGGTGGGAGTCACGGTCGGCGTGACGGTCGGGGTGATAGTGGGCGTGACCGTCGGCGTCACAGTCGGAGTGACTGTCGGCGTGACGGTGGGGGTCACCGTCGGCGTGACGGTGGGGGTCACCGTCGGGGCCACGGTCGGAGTGATGGTCGGGGTCACCGTCGGCGTGACCGTGGGCGTCACGGTCGGCGTGACCGTCGGGGTCACGGTCGGCGTCACGGTCGGCGTGACCGTCGGGGTCACGGTCGGCGTCACGGTCGGCGTCACGGTCGGCGTGACCGTCGGGGTCACGGTCGGCGTGACCGTCGGCGTCACGGTCGGCGTGACCGTCGGCGTCACGGTCGGCGTGATGGTCGGAGTCGCCGTCGGCGACGATCCGCCGTCGGTGGGCTCGCAGCCCGGCTCGGTGAAGTCGTTGGAATCGAGCGTGACCGCTCCCGTGCGGGCCAGTGCGCGGCCCTCGACGGAGACGCCCGTCGTCACCGTGATCGAGACCGAGGCGAGCACGGAGCCCACGAAGTCCGAGTCGGTGCCGAGAGTCGCGGAGCTGCCGATCTGCCAGTAGACGTTGCAGGCCTGCGCTCCGTTGATCAGGGCCACCGTGCTCGACGACGCCATCGTCAGCGTCGACGCGGCGCGGATCACGAAGACCGCCTCGTGGACGCCCTCGGCGTCGAGCGTGAGCGTCCCCGTCACTCCGACCGGTCCGGCCGCGGTGTAGACCCCGGGCTTCAGCGTGCTGCCGCCGATCTCGGCGCCGATCTGCGCGGTCGTCGCCCGCGAGGCGAGCTGTCCGTAGGCGGTGCCCACGTCGGCCTGGGCCTGCGCCGCCTCCGCGTCTCCGCGATGGATCACTCCGTCCGTCCGCCCGGGCGGGAACCCGGTGACGGCGGTCAGCGGGCTGACCCCGACGTTCTGGTCGAGGACGCTCGACCCCGTGTTCGTCACGGTCGACGCGGCCAGGACCGAGTAGTCCTCCGCCGTGCCGAGGTCCGGAGCCGTGGCCGCCTGCGCCGAGACGCCGGCGAAGAGCGCGGCGCCCACGACGGCGAGGACGACACCCGTCCCGATCGCCCCTCTTCTGCGGTTCTGCCGATGACGGCGGAGCGAGGTGCGAGAGGACACGTGCGGCATGAGGCCAGCGATCTGCCCACGTCAGCGTGAGCTCAACAACCCGAGGTGGGAGGCTCGAACCGTAGGTCGCGCTCCTCGCCCGCGTCTACGCCGCGACCCTGGCGGGGGGCAGGATCCGCCGACGGCGCCCCCCGACCCGGGACATGGCCGCCACTGGAGTCCTCGCGCCGGTGACGGCGGACCCGGCCGGCGGAGCGGATCAGCGGTGACGCCCGCGGCACCCGAACCGGTCGGAGTGCCGTGCGTCCCGGAGCCCTCAGCCGAGAGCCGCCACCCGCTCGATCACGCCCTCGCCCAGCCGGGCGACGTACCCCTCCGGATCCGGCCCGGCCGGCGCCAGCTGCACGTGGTCGATCCCCAGCGCCGCGTACTCCTCCATCGCGCGGACGAAGCCGTCGGGGTCGCCGATCGGATCGCCGCCCCCGGTGATGGTCTTCGTGATCGTCGCGTAGTCGCGCCCGAGGTCGTCGCAGTGCCGCTTCAGCACGTCGAGCTTGTGCGCCACGTCGTCCGCGCCGGTGCCGAACAGGTTGCAGGCGTCGCCGTACTGCGCGACCAGCCGCAGCGTCTTCCTCTCGCCGCCGCCGCCGATGAGGATGGGCGGGCCGGGCTGCTGGATCGGCGCCGGGTGGTTCAGCGTCTCGGCGAGCCGGTAGTGCATCCCCTCGAACGGCCCGTCGTCGTCGCTCCACATCTGACGGCAGATCCGCAGCGTCTCCTCCAGCCGCTCGAACCGCTCCTTCAGCGGCGGGTACGGCACGCCGAGCCCGAGGTGCTCGCGCTCGTACCAGGCGGCGCCGATGCCGAGCATCGCGCGCCCGCCGGAGAGCACGTCGAGGGTGGTGACGATCTTCGCGAGCAGTCCCGGATGGCGGTACGTCACGCCGGTGACGAGGAGCCCCAGCCGCATCCGCTCCGTCCGGCCGGCGACGAAGCCGAGCGAGGTGTAGCCCTCGAGCATCGGATCCTCGCTCGTCGCGAAGTGCTCCATCTGGAAGTAGTGGTCCATCAGCGTGAACCAGGCGCAGCCGACGTCCTCGGCCGTCCGCGCGGTCGCTCCGAGGATCGGCGCGATCCCCGCGCTTCCGCCCGGAAGGGTGAAGTCCATGAAGTGAATGCCGAGCTGCACGCGCGTCTCCTGTCGTCCCGGGATGTCCAGGAGCCAGTGTGCGCCGAGCCACCGCTCAACACGCCGACGCGGCCGCCTCTGAGCGGCGTCTCATCCGTTCCGCGGCGTCTCGGCCGATCGCACCGCCGAGGGGCGGCCGCCCTCACTCGCAGACGCGGAAGCGGTTCCGATCGAACCCGACGACGTCGCCGACGGCGAGCTGGCGCCCGCGGCGCAGATCCACCTCGCCGTTGACGGTCACCATCCCCTCGGCGACCGCCTCCTTGGCCTCGCCGCCCGAGAGGATCCCCGCGAACTTGAGGAACTGGCCCAGGCGGATCGACCCGCCGCCCAGCGGGACGTCGACGGGCTCGGGGACGGCAGCGGCGCCCTTCACCTCTGTGAACGCGCCCGCGAAATGTCGCCGCAGGCCCCCTGGATCAGCGGGTTTCCCACGTAAGTGTCGCCGCAGTTTCCAGCACAACGTGTCGCTCCGAACATGCCCGCGTGATTCCGCGGATCTGAGGCCTCGATGGGGTCATTCGGTGGCCCCTCGCCGCGCAGGAAGTGCCCGGCGGCCATACGAGGTCGGGTTGGCACAGACTTCGGGTTCAGTCTCCACGAAGCCTTCCTCGGCGTCGCGGTCGGCGTCGGAGCTGCCGCCCTGCGCGGCCTGCTCGAACGGGCTGGCTGCCGGAAAAGCCGCAACAAGCGAGGCGTCAGGGCGATGTCGGTGCGGCTGTTTCGCATGCATGCCTGCGGGCGAAGCACTAGAGGGCGTTCTTCGTGGTCGCCAGGTACTCCGGCGTGGCGAGCGCTTGCATGGAGAACCAATGTGTCGCCTCGAGGCTCGCCTCCAGGTGTCGCCAACCGTTCGAGACGAACGAGCTCGTCTGCGCGCCGGTGAACATATAGACGACGGCTCGAGCGGCAGTCGGGATATCGACCTCGGCGCGAAGATTGCCTTCAGCTCGTGCCTGTTCGAGAAACAACGCTATCGCGTTGAGCCAGACTGGATCCGGCAACTTCGCAACGCCGGGGAATTCAGATGAGGCGTGTGCGACGAGACGCAGGCCTGCTTGCGCCGTTGGATCGTGCTGCACTGCTCTCGCGAGGGACCGGGACAGCGTGAGCAGTGAAGCGAGGCCGTCGTCGCCCGACTCCAGAATCGAATCCCGGAGGAGGATGAAGCCCTGGTCCTGGCGGCGGATGATCTCCTCCGCCACCTCGATCTTGCCCCTGCGGAAATGAAAGTAGAAACCACCCTGCGTGACGGATGCTGCTTCTAGGATATCGGCGACGCGAGCGGTCGAGTAGTGCAGGCGCGCAAACACCTTCGCCCCACCGAGAACAATCGCCTCTCGTGTGGCGATCCCGCGTTCCTGTTGTGCCACGCGCACCTCCGACTGATCCCAAAGCCACTCTATCGGCCCATGGTTCAGCGTCTCTGCCGTCTGGTCCCCGTTCGGGAGGGTTCACGCTGAGTAGCCGAACGCCGCGCTGGCGCTCGCACCGTGCTCGGATGTCGAGACCAACCTCACGTCGCGGAGGGTTCGGCCGCCGATGACGACCTCGGCGTTCCTGCGCACGGACGTGCGAGCGGAGAATCGAGCCTGGCCGCCGGACGGAGCGGGCGTCCGAGAGACGGAGGCGCGCCTGAGCCAGAGGTTCGGTACAGCGGAGCGGCTGGTGTCATTGACGGCGTAGATGAGGACTTGCGCCAACTGACCGAACATGACGAGTTCATCGACGGCGTCAAGGCGGGGCGGGGCGGCTGAGTACCCTGCCTGGGATGATGTGACGGAATGGGACGTCTCGAGGTGTCCATCGACGAGGTCCACGCGATCGACGTGGGACGACATCTGGATCGAGTCGCCTGCTGCCGCATGGGTGAGGCCGGGTGCCGCCTCGGCTGCGCCCGGTCGGGCTCGGCTCGGGGCGCACTCCAAGTCGACGTTCAGTCCGCCGATACAAGCCCGCAATGACTTGGTGCTGACGAGCTGTCCGCCGTGATCGGTCGTGATGCCGATGGGGACAGAGCCCACATCAGTCGTCGCCACACGTCCGGCGACGACTGAGAACCCTGTGACATCGAACGGCCCTTCCCACCAAGCGCCGCGATTCGTGTTCTCAAACAGGCTGATGGTCTTCAGCGCCAGGCTGATCGCATCGATAGAACTGAGATGCACCTCACGGGGATCTCCTGCCGCGTCCAGCGACCAGCGGGGCGGATAGATCGCCTGCTTAACCGCCGAAAGTCGGATCCTGTCACCGTCGACGTGTTCGGCCACCTGGCTGACGGTATGCCTGATGTGTCGATGACCCAAACCGAAGTATCGGCCGGACTCCTTGCCGAGTATCTCCTTTAAAGGCCGCCCATCAAAGTGGTGCATCTCGTCCCTTCGGATCTTCTGATCGGTCTGGTGATATGTGCACGCCTGGAAGGTGTCTCGCCGGATTCGATCCCAGGATCTCGAGCGGCGTCATGCACCCGGACCGTGCCTCGGCTGCGAGGGCTGCCGGTACTTCCAGGTAGATCGCAGCCGCAAAGGCTGTTCCAGACCCAGCAGTCAGAACGAACGATGCACGATCGCCGGCGCTGCCTTCCACGGTGACTCGGAGACGAGGCTTGATGATGGTGCTCGCGGTCGACGTGAGCATCCGAGGCCGCGTTCGCCGATGTGATGGAAGCCTGAGAGGGCGAACTCCGTGCAGCGAAGACAGCACTCGCAGGAGCGGGAGTAGCAGGAGGAGCTGGCCGCGAGGCAACCCGAGCTCGGCGAACACCTGGATGTCGGTCGCCGCCGTCGTCCTCCGCAGAGCGAACAGGTCGCCGGTGTGCAGTGTCAGGTGAGAGCTCGTCTCAGAGGTCTCACCTGCTCTTCCAACTCTCATCCCGACCAGCGTCCCGGACCGGGAGCGCCAGCTTCCTGAAGCGAGAACTGCCTGCGACGAAGCTGTGACGCCTGGTGACTTCGAAGTCCTGCCACTCGCGAGGCTCGTCAGGCTGACTTTCTGCGGCTGGTCTATCGTTCGGAGCGCATGCTCGGCGAGCACTTCGGCCAGATACGTGCCGAACCCCGCGCCGGGTACCACGGCGATGCCGCATTCTCGCCAGTGGGCATCCCGTTTCCACGCGTACTCGTGTGTGCGGCCCTCATTCGACAGGTCAGCGTAGGAGACGCAACCTTCCGCGCTGGCCTCCATGAGCGGCTGCGCGGTGGAGGACTATGGTCCGGCTGCGTTGATCACCCCGCTGACGCCGTCGAGGTGTTGCGTCAGGGAGCTCGCACGCTGCCGGAGGTCGAGCTGCATCCTCGCGACGCCGTACCGGTCAGCCAGCATGTCGAGACTCGCGCCGTCGCGCCCGGCGAGGAGGAACGGCATGCCCCGGCGCCTTGCCTGCATCGCGAGTTCCGCTGCAACCGAGCCCGTGCCGTAGATCAGCCAAGGTGTCACCGGATCGACAGGGATGGTGCTCTCCCGGAGTGCATCGTGCTGGACGCTAGGGGAGGGGCGCTGCTCGCCGGTCGTCGTCGACGCCCGGCGGGGGGACCTGGCGTGCCGCGCGCACGGCGATCGCGCTTCCGAGCAGCACGAAGATCAGAAACGCCGACAGGCCTGCGAGCACGAACGCGTTCGAGTGCGTGGGGTCGACCACGAGGCTGAGCGAGCCCCCCGTGACTGCCAAGAATGCGCCGATCCACACGCAGGGTCGGGCTGCCTGATGGCCCCGCTGCCAGGCTTCATCGGAAGCCATGACCGAGGCTGCTCTGATCCCGACCAGGTTGTTCGGGCCGAGTCGCCCTCGGGCGGCGCATTCGACGGCTGCGACGACGGCAGCAGCAGCGAACACGAGGACGAGCACTCCGAAGACCATGAACCAAACATACATGCACGGTTGTATATCGTCGTTCGCGCCGTCGGTCGTCGCGCCAATTTTCGCGCCTAGAAACAAAGCACCGTACATGTTTGGTTTGCATGTCGCAGATCCTCCGGTCACCCGAGATCGCGTCTTCTTCGCCGTTTGTAGAACGCGGGTTGGTGACACTCTCGGAGAAGATCGGAAGCTCGCCAGGCGTCGTGGCCGTCACGCTGGTTGCCGTGGGGAGCGACGGTGCCGTCTATTCCGTGGTTGCCCTGGGCGTATCCGAACAACCCGGTGACCCACTGGAGCTCTATCGATCGAAGTTCATCGATGTTGCCAGGAGCGCCCTTGACCTATTGATCGAGTGACGCGACATCTCGGATTCTCGACACCGGTTCGGATCCGTTCAGAGCACGGCGCGGCTGGCGTTCACCTACTGTTCCGGTGAGGCGGCGTGTCCGATGATGGCATTCCCGCTGAGGAGCGCCGACAATTTCGATGCAAGGAGAGCGCTTCGGCAATTGGCTCACCGGCAAGTGTGGGGAGTGGCCGAGATCGATCCGACGCCGATTGTATTCGGACGCGATCGGAAGCAGTCTGCCGTCATCGATGCTATTGCACGGAACGCTGAACAGTACGGTTCCAGCCGCAGTTCGGTCTTGCCTCGGTGCCCTTACATGCACCTCGCACTGAGTAGGTCAAATTGGGAAGATCATGACCGGGATTCGCCCCTGTCGGTAGCACACGTCAGACCGCCGGGATGTCGGCGAAGCGCGAGAAGTGGCCGTGGAAGCCCACAGTGACCGTGCGGGTCGGGCCGTTGCGGTGCTTGGCGACGATGAGGTCGGCCTCGCCCGCGCGCGGGTTGTCCTTCTCGTAGGCGCTCTCGCGGTGCAGGAGGATCACCATGTCGGCGTCCTGCTCGATCGAGCCGGACTCGCGGAGGTCCGAGATGGCGGGGAGCTTGTCGGCGCGCTGCTCGGGGCCTCGGTTCAGCTGCGAGAGCGCGATGACCGGCACCTGCAGCTCCTTCGCGAGGAGCTTGAGGGCACGGGAGAACTCCGAGACCTCCTGCTGGCGGCTCTCGACCTTCTTCCCGGAGGTCATCAGCTGCAGGTAGTCGATGACGACCATCTTGAGCCCGACCCGCTGCTTGAGCCGGCGGCACTTCGCCCGGATCTCGACGAGGGTCATGTTGGGCGAGTCGTCGATGTAGAGCGGCGCGTCGTTGATCCGGCCGCGGGTGGAGGCGATGGTCGTCCAGTCGCGCTGGTCGACCGTGCCCTTCCGCATGTGCTGCAGCGGCACGGACGCCTCGGCCGAGAGGAGGCGCATCGCGATCTCGCTGCGCCCCATCTCGAGGGAGAAGAAGATCGTGGCCATGTTGTGCTTGATCGCGGCGGCGCGGGCGAAATCGAGCGCCAGCGTCGACTTTCCGAGCGCGGGGCGCGCGGCGACGATGATCATCTGCCCGGCGTGGAAGCCGTTGGTCAGGTCGTCGAGGTCGGCGAAGCCGGTGGGGACGCCGGTGAAGCTGCCGTCCTTGTGAGCGGCCGCCTCGATCTCGTCGATCGCGACGGTCACCGCATCGGTCAGCGGGACGTAGTCCTCCGCCGTCTCGGAGCCGGTGACGTTGTAGATCTCGGCCTGCGCCGTGTTGACCAGGTCGAGCACCTCGCCCTCGCCCTGGTAGCCCATCTGCGCGATGCGGGTGCCCGCCTCGACGAGGCGGCGCAGCAGAGCGCGCTCGGCGACGATGGAGGCGTAGTACCCGGCGTTGGCCGCGGTGGGGACCATCGAGGTGAGCGTGTGCAGGTAGTCGGCGCCGCCGGCCCGCTGCAGCTCGCCCTGCTTCGTGAGCTCGTCGGTGACCGCGATGACGTCGGTCGGCTCGCCGTGCGAGTAGAGGGCGAGGATCGCGTCGAAGACGATCTCGTGCTTGGGGATGTAGAAGTCGGTGCCCTTGACGCTCTCGACGACATCGGCGACCGCGTCCTTCGAGAGCAGCATGCCGCCCAGCGCCGACTGCTCGGCGAGGAGGTCGTGCGGAGGGGTCCGCTCGTTCCCGCGCGACTCGCCGCGGTCTCCGCGACCGTCCCGTCCGTCCGAGCCGGGTACCGCCAGGTGCGCGATCGTCATGCCTTCGCCTCCTCCTGTCGGGTGCTGCGCGTCCGGTCGAGCCGGTGCCGGGATCCGGTCTACCAGCGACCTCCGACAGCGGCGCACGGGCGCCTGCCCGCACCCCTCGCGGGGCGCTGCGCCACCCTACGGACCGCCGCCCGCGGCACGCAAACCGCCCTGTGGAGAGAGCTGTGCAGAACCGAGGGGAAACGCCGGGCCCACTGTGGGCAACATGTGCACAACCCTGTGGGAACAGCGGCCGTCGGCAAGTTTTTTCTGGGCCCTGACCAGGCATTCACCGCTTTCCACAGGTGTGTGGGGGAAAGAGTCTCAAGACCACAGTGAAGGTTGGTCCCGCTGAAGGGTGTATGTGGATGGAGCTGTGGAGAACGGGAACGACGAAGGGCGGTGCGAGGGGACTCGGAAGTCCCGTCGCACCGCCCTCCGCGGCGTTCTCGCGGCCTTACTTGGCCGCGACCACCTGCAGCTTCACAGTGGCCTGGATGTCGTCGCGCAGACGCACCACGGCCTCGTGCTCGCCGACGTGCTTGATCGCGTTCGAGATGACGATCTTGCGCTTGTCGAGTTCGCCGAATCCGGCCGCCGCCACCGCGTTCGCGATGTCGGAGGTCTTCACCGAGCCGAACAGGCGGCCGTCCTTGCCGGCCTTGACCGTCAGCTTCACGCGGTTGGCCTCGAGGACCTGCTTGGTGTGCTGGGCCTCTTCGATGGTCTTGTGCTCACGAGCGGCTCGCGCCGACTTGATCTGCTCGACCTGCTTCTCGCCACCGCGGGTCCACGCGACGCCGAAGCCCTGCGGGATGAGGTAGTTGCGGGCGAACCCGTTCTTCACGTCGACGACGTCGCCGGCCGAGCCGAGTCCGTCGACCTCGTGGGTCAGGATGACCTTGGACATACCGTTACCTACCTTCCGCTGCCGGCGTAGGGCAGGAGCGCCATCTCGCGGGCGTTCTTGACGGCACGGGCGATGAGGCGCTGCTCCTGAACGGAGACGCCGGTGATACGACGGGCGCGGATCTTCCCGCGCTCCGAGATGAACTTGCGGAGGGTCGCGACGTCCTTGTAGTCGATGACACCCACGCGGACCGACTTCGCGGGGGCCGCGTTCTTCGCGCCCTTGCCGCGGATCGGCTTGCGGCGGTCGCCGCTGCTCTTTCCAGCCATAGTGGTTTCCTTAGATTCTGGTTCGCCCCTGCCCCGCCGCGAGCGATCGCGGTGCGGGGGAGGCGTGATTCAGGTGAGGAGAGCGTCCGAGCCGAGGCTCAGAACGGCGTCTCGTCGTTGTAGCTGCCCGGCGTGCTCCACACGTCGCCACCGGCGGGAGCGCTCGGCGCCCACGGCTCCTCGGCCTGACCGCCACGGTTGCCGCCGGCGTTGCCGGAGCCCCCCTGACCGCCGCCGCCGAAGCCGCCCTGGCCGCCGCCGATCTGACCGCCGTTGCCCTGGCCGCCACCGGCCTGGCCGCGTCCGCCTCCACCGGAGGCGCGCGTGACCTGCGCGGTCGCGTAGCGCAGCGAGGGCCCGATCTCGTCGATCTCGAGCTCGATGCTGGTGCGCTTCTCGCCTTCCTTCGTCTCGTAGGAGCGCTGCTTCAGGCGGCCGGTCGCGATGACGCGGCTGCCCTTGGTCAGCGTTCCTGCGACGTTCTCGGCGAACTCGCGCCAGACGGAGGCGCGGAGGAACAGCGCTTCGCCGTCCTTCCAGTCGTTCGCCTGACGGTCGAAGGTGCGCGGCGTGGAGGCGATGGTGAAGTTCGCGACCGCGAGCCCGCCCTGCGTGTAGCGCAGCTCGGGGTCGGCGGTGAGGTTCCCCACCACGGTGATGATCGTCTCGCCGGCCATGAGCGCTACGCCTTGGGAGCGGCCGAGGCCTTGGCGGCCTTGCGGGCGGCCTTCTCGTCGGCGAGCTTCGCGGCGGCCGCGACCTGGGCGATGCCCTCTTCGGCCCGCAGCACCTTGGTGCGCATGACGGCCTCGGACAGCTTCAGCTGACGGTCGAGCTCGTTCGCTGCGGCGGAGGTCGACGTGAAGTCGACGACGGCGTAGATGCCCTCGGACTTCTTGTTGATCTCGTACGCCAGACGACGGCGGCCCCAGACGTCGACCTTGTCGATGGATCCACCATCGGTGCGGATGACGTTGAGGAACTTGTCGAGACTCGGAGCGACGGTGCGCTCATCGATCTCGGGGTCCAGGATGACCATGATCTCGTACTGATGCGTCACTAACCCACCTCCTTCGGACTGAACGGCCACGGTATTTCCGTGACAGGAGGGTATGTAGCATCTGCCCACTCCCGCGGACGCGAGTGCGTCTGGTCGTGGACAACCTGTACAGACTACAACAGGACCGCCGCGACGCGCCGGACGGATCCGCTCGAGGCGCACCATCCCGGGCGCAGGGCGAGGCGAGCACGGGGCCCGGCTCAGCGCCTCAGCGCGACGCCCACCACTCGCGGAGCCGCTGCGTCGCGACCTCCTCGCCGAGCGGACCCTCCTCGAGCCGCAGCTCCAACAGGAACCGGTACGCCTGCCCGACCTCGGGGCCCGGCGCGAGGCCGAGGATCTCCATGATCCGCGTGCCGTCGAGGTCGGGGCGCTTGGAGGCGAGCTCCTCCTTCTCGGCGAGCTCCGCGATGCGCGCCTCGAGGTCGTCGTAGGCGTGCGCGAGCCGGTCGGCCTTGCGGCGGTTGCGCGTGGTCACGTCGGCGCGGGTGAGGATGTGCAGCCGCTCGAGCAGGTGCCCGGCGTCGGTCACGTAGCGGCGCACCGCGGAGTCGGTCCACGCGCCGTCCGTGTACCCGAAGAAGCGCAGGTGCAGCTCGATGAGGCGGGCCACGTCCTTCGTCGTCTGGTTGTCGAACTTCAGTGCGCGCATCCGCTTGATCGCGAGCTTGGAGCCGACCAGGTCGTGGTGGTGGAAGCTCACCGCTCCGCCCGGCTCGAGCCGCCGCGTGGCCGGCTTCCCGATGTCGTGCAGGAGGGCGGCGAGCCGCAGCACGACGTCGGGCGCGGCTCCGGGGTGCCGCGACTCCTCCAGCGCGATCGCCTGCTCCAGCACGGTGAGGCTGTGGGTGTAGACGTCCTTGTGGTGGTGGTGCTCGTCCTGCTCCAGGCGCAGCGCGGGCAGCTCCGGGAGGAAGCGACCGGCCAGACCGGTGTCGACGAGCAGCTCCAGGCCGGCACGGGGCGTGGCGGTCGCGAGGAGCTTCCGCAGCTCCTCCTGCACGCGCTCCGCCGAGACGTCGTCGATCCGTCCGGCGAGCTCGGCCATCGCCCACTCGACCTCGTCGGTGGTGCGGAAGCCGAGCTGCGAGGTGAAGCGCGCGCCGCGGAGCATCCGGAGCGGATCGTCGCCGAAGGAGAGGTCGGCGGGGGAGGGGGTGCGCAGCCGGCCGGCGAGCAGGTCCTCCACTCCTCCCGAGGGATCGACGAGGACGACCTCCGGGAGCCGCAGCGCCATCGCGTTGACCGTGAAGTCGCGCCGCACCAGGTCGCCCTCGAGCGAGTCGCCGAACTCGACCTCGGGCTTGCGGCTCACCCCGTCGTAGCTGTCGCTGCGGTAGGTCGTGATCTCGACCGTCTCGCCGGCCACGCGAGCGCCGATCGTGCCGAAGGCCCGGCCGATGTCCCAGTGCGCCTCGGCGATCGGAGCGACGATCCGCACGATGTCGTCGGGGCGTGCGGAGGTGGTGAAGTCGAGGTCGTGCACGCCGTGGCCGAGGAAGGCGTCGCGGACCGGGCCGCCGACCAGCGCGAGCTCGTGGCCCTGGGCTGCGAACGCCTCCGCCAGCCGCGCCACCGTGGGCGTCCCCGCGAGCGCGCGGAGGGTCTCGAGAGCGGTCTGGACGCTGTGCATTCGCACGATCCTAGTGGCGGGGGGTGTCCCGTCAGCGGGTGACCGTGCCAGGGGGTTACGCGGGGGAACCGCCTGCACAGCGGACGCACCGCCTGCCCCGAGGAGGGCTGCCCGTAGAATCACCCGCATGGAGGCCGAGTGAGTCCGATGCATCGGCGCGACCCCTCCCTCCGCTCCCGCCGCTCGCGGGCGGCCCTCCTCCTGCTCCGCTCGGCAGGTGCTGCCGCCCTCGCGCTCGGCCTGACCGGCGTGGCCTCCCCCGCCCTCGCGGCCCCGGTCACCGCCGCGACGGCGACCTCGACGCCCGCTCCCGGCACCGTCACCACGACCGCCGGGGTCGGCAGTGACGGCGTCCTGCGGCCCGGCCAGGACCTCGAGCTCTCGATCGCCGTGCGCAACGGCACCACCGAGGCGATCGACAGCGCCGACGTGACGGTCGCCCTCTCCTACGCCACCCTCGACACCCGCGCGGAGCTGCACGACTGGCTCGACGCCGAGGCCGACAACGACACCGACCCGGTCCGTGCGACCGCCCAGCTGCGCCTGCTGCCCTCCAGCACCGCCGAGGCCGGCCTCACCGTGCCGGTCGACCAGATCCCCTTCTCCAACGACCGGACCGCGCTCGGCACCCACGCCGTCCTCGTCACGGTCACCGGTCCGGGTGGTGTCGTCTCGACCGCCCGCACCGCCGTCGAGCTGACCGACGACGCGGTGGCCCCGGAGCGCGAGACCGGCGTCAGCGTCCTCGTCCCGCTCACCGTCCCGGACACGGCCGACGGCCTGCTCTCGGCCGAGGCCCTCGCCGACTACACCGACGGCACGGGGACCCTCACCCGGCAGCTCGACGCGGTCGCGGGGAAGGGCGTCACGATCGGGGTCGACCCGCGCATCCTCGCTTCGATCCGCATTCTCGGCAGCGCCGCTCCGGAGTCCGCCCTCGACTGGCTCGACCGGCTGCAGTCCGTGCCGAACGAGCGCTTCGCCCTGCCGTACGCCGACGCCGACGTCTCGGCCCAGGCGCAGGCCGGGCTTTCCGCGCTCCTCTCACCCACCTCCTTCGAGTACGCGATCGACGACACCCGCTTCGCCGCGGTCCCCGGCACCGCCAGCCCGGCGCCCACGGTCGCCGTCGACTCCGACCAGCCGGCCGAGGACCTGCCGGCGCGTCCGAGCACCGAGTCGCTGCTCGCCTCCGACTGGAGCACCTCCCTCGGCAGCGTCGCCTGGCCCGACGAGGGCACCCTCCGCGGGTCGGACCTCGACGTCTACGCGGCCAGCGGCATGAACCGCACGGTCGTCCCCTCCTCCGGTCTCCTGCTGCCGGAGGAGGTGACCACGACCTCGCGCGCCACCGTCGGCGACTCGGACCTGGTGGTGGCCGACTCGCGCCTCACCGAGGCGTTCGACGCGGCCGCCACCGCCACCGACGACACCGAGTGGCGCGCCCGCATGTCCGAGATCGCCACCGATCTCGCCGAGGTGCAGGAGGAGGGGACCGCGCCGGACGTCGTGCTCACCCTCGGCCGCGGCTCGGCGATCGGCGCCGCGCGCCTCTCCGAGACCCTCGACGCGATCGAGTCGCTGCCCTGGGCCCGCGGAGTCGCCCTCTCCACCGCCCTCGCCGTCCCCGCGACCGAGGGCGCGAGCGTCGTCGACTCGCCGGAGTCGGAGTCGCGGCTCGACCGGGTGCGCGACCTGCTCGACGCCGGCTCCGAGGTCGAGGCGTTCTCCTCCGTGCTGCAGGAGCCGGAGCTGCTCTCGGGCAAGAGCCGCAACGACGTGCTGGCGCTGCTCTCGGTGACCTGGCGCGGAGACGGCAGCGGCTGGGGCGACGCCGTCGGCGCGGCCATGACCGAGGCCGACCGGACGCTCTCGCTGGTGTCGATCGACGCGACCGGCAGCATCCTGCAGGTCTCCCGCGACTCGAGCATCCCCGTGTACGTCCGCAACGAGCTCCCCTGGCCGATCGCCGTCCGCATCCAGGCCTCGACCTCGAACGCCGTCCTCGACATCGACGAGGAGGCGATCGAGACCACCGAGATCGACGCCCGCTCGCAGGGCCGCGTCCTCATCCCCGTGAAGGCCCGGGTCGGCAACGGCGAGACGAGCCTCGGCCTGCAGCTGACCTCGGCGCAGGGCGTCCCCATCGGCACCCCCACGGGCATGACGACCAGCGTCCGCGCCGACTGGGAGACCGTCGGCACCCTGGTCATCGGGATCGCGCTCGTCGTCGTCTTCGGAGCCGGCATCCTCCGCAACATCCGCCGTCGCCGTCGAGGCGACACCCCTGAGGACGAGGAGGACCCGAACGCCGTGCTCGAGGTCCAGCCCGATCTCGACGACCAGCGATCGGACCCGCGTGGCTAGCTTCTCCCTCGGACGCGCGAGCGCCGTCCTCGCCTCCGGCACGATGGTCTCGCGGATCCTCGGCTTCATCATGTCGATCGTCATGGCGAACACGATCGGAGCCGCGGTCGCGCCGGGCGCGGACGCCTTCACGACGGCGAACCTGCTGCCCAACACGATCTACTCGATCATCGCGGGCGGCGCTCTGAACGCCGTCCTCGTCCCGCAGATCGTGCGGGCGGGCCTCGACGCCGACGGCGGCCGCGGCTACATCAACCGCCTGCTGACCCTGGCGCTCGGCCTGCTCCTGGTGACCACGATCGCCGCCACGGTCCTCGCTCCCCTGCTCGTGCGCCTCTACGCGCCCGGCTACGGACCGGAGCAGTACCAGCTGGCCGTCGCCTTCGCGTTCTGGTGCCTGCCGCAGGTCTTCTTCTACGGCCTCTTCACGATCCTCGGCGAGGTGCTCAACGCCCGCGGCTCGTTCGGCCCCTTCACCTGGGCGCCCGTGCTGAACAACGTCGTGGTGATCGCCGGGCTCGTCGCCTTCATGGTGCTGTTCGGCGCCGATCCGGAGGGGAACCGTCCGGTCGACTCGTGGTCCCCGGCGATGGTCACCCTCCTCGGCGGGAGCGCGACACTGGGCATCGTCGTCCAGTCGCTGTTCCTGATGCTCTTCTGGCGGAGGGTCGGCCTCAGCTACCGCCCCGACTTCCGCTTCCGGGGCGTCGGTCTCGGCACGGCCGGGCGGATGTCGCTGTGGTCGTTCGCCACGGTGCTGCTGACCATCGTCGCCGGCATCGTCGAGAGCCAGGTCTCCTCCACCGCGTCCGGCGAGGGGCCCTCGGCCGCGGCGCTGCAGAAGGCGTGGCTGATCTTCATGCTGCCCCACTCGGTCATCGCGATCTCGATCGCCATGGCGTACTTCACCAAGATGAGCGGCCACACCGCGCGGGGGGAGATGAAGGAGTTCCGCTCGGACGTCTCCACCTCGCTCCGCCTGGTGCTGATGATGCTTGTCTTCGCCGCCGCCGCGATCGTCGTGGTCGCGGTGCCGTTCGGCTCCGTCTTCACCGACTCGTTCGCGGACGCGAAGGCCATCGGAGCGATCGCCATGGCCTACGTGATCGCCCTGCCGCTGTTCTCCTCGATCGCCATCATGCAGCGCGCGTTCTACGCCCTGAGCGACGGAGCGCGGCCGTTCCTGTTCACCCTGGTGCAGGTCGTCGTGGCGGTCGCCGGGTACCTGATCGTGCTCCGGCTCCCCGCCGACCGCACCGCCGTCGGCATCGCCGCTGCGACCTCGCTCGGCATCTGCGTGCAGGCCCTCGTGGCGGCCCTCCTCCTGCGCCGCCGGCTCGGCGGCCGCGGAGGCAGGCGGATCCTCGTCAGGCTCGCGCAGTTCGTCCTCGCCGCGGTGCCCTCCGCCGCCGCCGGCTACGGCGTCCTGGTCGCCCTCGGTGGCACGCGCGCGGGCGGTTTCGCCGTCTCGAACTACGTGGAGCCGCTGCTCTCGATGGCCGCGATCGGCACCGTGATGGCGCTCGTCTACTTCGCGGTCCTCTGGTTCCTCCGGGTGCCGGAGCTGCGCGCCGTCCTCGCTCCGGTGCTCCGCCGACTGGGCCGCTGATGCTGCTCCGGTAAAAGCCTGGTCAGAGTGCATTTCTTGGGCTGCTGCATCGAGCGGCGCGTGGCACGACCGGCACTCCCGGGCCCGCGGAATAGTGCCCGCCTAGGATGTGTTGTAGCCCACGGAGCCGCGGAACGATTCGAGCGACCGGCTCCGGGTGCTCGGCTCCCGCCCCACCCGTCACCGCTCGTACAGACCCCGAGGAGTTGCCGTGCGCGACATCGTCATCATCGGATCCGGCCCCGCCGGCTGGACCGCCGCCATCTACGCGGCGCGCGCCGAGCTGCACCCGGTGGTCGTGGCCTCGTCGGTCGAGATCGGCGGCGACCTGATGAACACGACGGACGTCGAGAACTTCCCCGGCTTCCCCGACGGCGTCCTCGGCCCCGAGCTGATGACCTCGATGCAGGCGCAGGCCGAGAAGTTCGGCGCCGAGACCTTCTACGACGACGTCACCTCCCTCGATCTCGAGGGCGAGGTCAAGACCGTCCACCTCGGCTCCGGCGAGAGCATCGAGGCGAAGACCGTCGTCGTCGCGACCGGATCCGCGTACCGCAAGCTGGGCCTCCACGACGAGGACCGCCTATCGGGACACGGTGTCTCGTGGTGCGCCACCTGCGACGGCTTCTTCTTCAAGGGCAAGACAATCGCCGTCGTCGGCGGAGGCGACTCCGCCATGGAGGAGGCGACCTTCCTCACCAAGCACGCCGCGAAGGTCTACGTGATCCACCGCAAGGACTCGCTCCGCGCCTCGAAGGTCATGCAGAAGCGCGCCTTCGACAACGACAGGATCGAGTTCATCTGGAACGCCGAGGTCACCGGCATCACCGGCGAGAACCACGTGGACGGCGTGAAGCTGCGCGACACGGTCGACGGCACCGAGTCCCACCTCGACCTCGACGGCCTGTTCATCGCGATCGGCAACGACCCGCGCACGCACGTCGTGCACGGCAAGCTCGACCTCACCACCGAGGGCACCATCTCGGTGGTCGGCCGCTCCTCCCAGACCTCCGTTCCCGGCGTCTTCGCCGCGGGCGACGTGATCGACCCGACCTACCGTCAGGCCGTCACCGCCGCGGCATCCGGAACGGTCGCCGCCCTCGACGCGGAGCACTACCTCGCTTCGCTCGCCGATGGCACCGCCCACACCGAAGGCTCACCCCGGGCCGAGCTCATCACCCGCTGACCGTCCGGTCATCGCACATCGGAGCCGGCAGCCCGCCGACTCGTGAAGGAGAAAACACCATGTCCACCGCGAAGAGCGTCACCGACGCATCGTTCCAGTCCGACGTCCTCGACTCCGAGAAGACCGTCCTGGTCGACTTCTGGGCCGAGTGGTGCGGCCCCTGCCGCATGGTCGCACCGATCCTCGACCAGATCTCGGCCGAGCACGGCGACAAGATCGAGATCGTCAAGCTGAACGTCGACGAGAACCCGCAGACCGCTGCGAAGTACCAGATCACGTCGATCCCGGCGATGAAGGTCTACCAGAAGGGCGAGGTCGTGAAGACCGTCATCGGCGCCAAGCCGAAGCCGGCCCTCGAGGCCGACCTGGCCGCGTTCCTCTGAGTTCACACCCCTGACCGCCCTCTGCGGTCTCCGAGAGCCCCTGTCACGTCGTGACGGGGGCTCTCCTCGTCCCAGCGGGGCTGTTTCACGTGAAACAGCCCCGCTGGGACGCAGGCCACGCTCCCTGCGGTGGCGCCCGACCGCCCCGCCGCAGCACAGGACCGGCCGGTACTGTGGATCCACCCGGCTCTGGCCGGAGAGACCCTGTCCACCGAGCGAAGCGGAACCATCGTGACCAACCGCGGCACCAACCTCGACCCCTGGTACAACTCCTATGCGGAGCGCACGGCCGGTCTGGCCGCCAGCGAGGTTCGAGCCCTGTTCGCCGTCGCGTCACGCCCCGAAGTGGTCTCGCTCGCCGGCGGCATGCCGTTCGTGTCCGCGCTCCCCCAGGACCTGGTGACCGGCGCCATCGACACAGTGATGCGGGAGCAGGGGCCCGTCGCGCTGCAGTACGGGTCGGGCCAGGGCGTCCCCGTCCTGCGCGAGCAGATCCTCGACGTCATGGCCCTCGAGGGCATCTCCGCCAGCGCGGACGACATCGTGGTCACCACGGGCTCTCAGCACGCCCTGGAGCTCGTTTCGAAGCTGTTCCTGGACCCGGGGGACGTCGTCCTCTCCGAGGGCCCCAGCTACGTCACGGCGATGGTCATCTTCCGGTCGTACCAGGCCGAGGTCGAGCACGTCCCGATGGACGAGCACGGGCTCATCCCCGCCGCCCTCCGCGAGCACATCGCCCGCGTGCGCGCCGCCGGCAAGACGATCAAGTTCCTGTACACGATCCCCACCTTCCACAATCCCGCGGGCGTGACCCTCAGCTGGGAGCGCCGCGTCGAGATCCTCGAGATCTGCAAGTCCGAGGGAATCCTCGTGCTCGAGGACAACCCGTACGGCCTCCTCTACTTCGAGGACGTCCCGCCGAAGGCGATGCGCTCGCTGGAGGAGGACGGAGTGATATACCTCGGCACGTTCTCGAAGACGCTCGCTCCCGGCTTCCGGGTGGGCTGGGCTCTCGCTCCGCACGCGATCCGCGAGCGGCTGATCCTCGCCAACGAGGCGGCCGTCCTCAGTCCGTCGTCCTTCAGCCAGCTGGTCATCTCGAAGTACCTCGAGACGGCCGACTGGCGCGGACAGATCGACACCTTCCGCGGCGTCTATCGTGAGCGGAAGGAAGCGATGCTGAAGGGCCTGCAGACCCATCTGCCCGGCCTCAGCTGGACGAACCCGAACGGCGGCTTCTACGTCTGGGTCACGCTGCCCGAGGAGCTCGACTCCAAGGCGATGCTGCCGCGCGCAGTGAAGGAGCTCGTCGCGTACACGCCGGGTACCGCGTTCTACGGCAACGGAGACGGACGTCAGAACATCCGCCTCTCGTTCTGCTACCCGACGCCGGAGCGCATCGGTGACGGCATCCGCCGCCTCGCCACGGTCATCAACGGAGAGCTCGATCTGCTGTCGACCTTCGCGGGCACGGGCCGGCTGAGCAACGCCGACGCGAGCAAGCGTGACGCCGTCCTGCCGCCGAACGTCTCCTGACACCGCTCCTTCGATAAGAAAGCCCTGGTCATGACCGATTTCTCTGTGCTCGACCGTACACTCGACATCGTCGTCATCAGCGGTGGCATCAGCCACGAGCGCGACGTCTCCCTGCGGTCGGGCCGTCGCGTGGCGGATCGTCTCTCCGCGATGGGCCACCGCGTCTCCCTGCACGAACCGGACGCCGGCCTCCTCTCGACGCTCCTGCAGAAGCGTCCCGACGTCGTCTGGCCCGCGGTGCACGGGGCGAGCGGTGAGGACGGTGCGCTCCTCGGGCTCCTCGAGGCGGCGGGCTTCGCCTACGTCGGCTCGCGGACGGACGCGGCGCGCCTGGCCTGGTTCAAGCCGACCGCGAAGACGCTCGTCGCTCGCGCGGGCTTCTCGACCCCGCGCTCCGTCACCCTCCCCCGCGAGACCTTCCGCGAGCTCGGAGCCACCGGGATCCTGGAGCAGGTCGAAGCGCACCTGCCCGGCTCACTCGTGGTGAAGCCCGCTCAGGGCGGTTCGGCCCAGGGCGTCAGCATCGTGACGGAGTCGTCGCAGCTCCCGCGAGCGATGGTCGAGGCGTACACCTACGGCGACGTCGTTCTCATCGAACAGCAGATCCAGGGGACCGAGGTCTCCGTCGGTGTTCTCAACCTCGGTGACGGTCCTTTCGCCCTGCCGCCTGTCGAGATCGCACCCGTCACCGGCCAGTACACCTTCGAGGCGCGCTACAACGCGGGGGAGACGCACTTCTACACACCGGCACGGATCTCGCCGGAGATCACGGAGGAGGTGTCCCGCGTGGCCGTTGCGATCCACGAACTGCTGGGACTCCGCCACCTGTCGCGGCTCGACTTCATCATCGACGACGCCGGACTCCCCTGGTTCTTCGACGCGAACGTTCTTCCCGGAATGACCGAGACCTCGCTCGTTCCCCAGGCTATCGAGGCGTCCGGCCGCTACCTCGGCGACGTCTACTCCACCCTCGCGAAGCTCGCAGCCTCCTGACTCCATACCGTTTCACGTGAAACGGTCCGTTGGGCGTACGCTGCTGATCACGTGGCTGCTGAGTTCTGAACGAGTGCTCGAATCCATGCCAGACGAGTAATTGCGTCGCGGCCGATCAGGACCCTCTATCGCCGCCTTCTCCCTACAATGCGGGTCGAGTAGCCGCTCAATAACGGGTCCACGTCTTCATCAGCAGACCAGTAGTGCCAACTCGGGGAAGAACCCGAGGGCGCGTATCGACTCCCACCAACCTTAGACATCTGTCGCCGCGCCGGCCGATTATCCGCAGATCAGAGTGGTACATCCCGCCCCCGCCGCCACCTTTTCACCAAGCCCACGGGCATCCATCGCCACCTGGTCCTCGTCGTCATGCTGGTCGAGTAGACGCATTGCCGCGTATCGAGACCCGGACACCCCCATTGGGTATCTGGCGGGCGTTGCCTGGAGCGATGTATCCGCGCCCACTGTCTGGCCATGTCCGCAGACATACCGGTGAAGAGCAGTAGTGCGTCGAATCGAGGCTCACCACGATCGCCACCCGCGCCATCTTTGGGGAGACACAACATGGTCGATCGACGCTGATCGACACCAGGCACCCGTCGCCATGCTGGTCGAGTAACCACAACGCGACGTACCGAGACCCACGGCCCGAAGGGATCCCTTTAGCTTGGTTCTCCGACCTCAACTTCGCCTCGGGGGGGTGGTGTCTCTCTTCCGCTGGTCAGGCGAGCAATCTCTTTCGAGCATTGCGGTCGAAGTCGGTCCCACGAGGATCCGCATGGGCGTCCAATGTTCTCGGCAGGGGCGTTTCACGTGAAACGCTTCCGCAGCCGTTGAGCAACTTCGATCCGAAATGTTGCGCCCGTTGGAGCGAGTCGAGCCGACGAGGGCCTCCTCTCCTACATGACAAGCTCGTAGCTCTTCAATGGCTAGGCCGCCCTAGAGCGGACCGTTTCACGTGAAACGGCCTTTCCATCGTCTCTTTCAGTGCTCTCTGGGGGCGACCGCCGACGGGGTCCTCCGTCAAACCTCGGCGAACCCACTCATCACATCTGCATCGATCCGCGAAAACGAAGCGATACTGCCTTTCGTCTAAGCTTGCCCCCCGCCGGCCAATTTCTGGAGGTCCAAGAAGCACTCCTCACCGGCGACTTGGGATGCACGGACAGCCGAGGTGATCCTCATCTCAGCGGCCAACGTAGGAATGTTTCACGTGAAACATTGCGCACGCGAATATCGGCGACCATGACGTCGCCCTGGGCAGCGGAGAGCGCCATCGAGTACGACCCGCCCAGGCACCCGTCCAGCGCCCGCCAGCGAGTCACCGAAAGCGACATGAACTCCCGAGGTCAACGACGTCTGAACTCAGCCAACCCTAGATCCGGCGCTCCACGCCTACTCAACCGCCATGTAGGCGCATCGTGAGCTGCTCTATCCAGAGATCAATGCCCCAGATACTCGGCGATCGTCACCGTTCGGCAATACCAGCCGTATTCTCGACCAGGACCGGAGCCAGCAGGGCCCCGCAGAACCTGGGACCACTTCATCGGTCTGTACCGGTCAGAAGGGCCTATCAATCAGAGAGGACGACAACCGAGAATTCTCAGCTCACAACGCATCTCGAAGATCGCCCCAAGCGTGCTGATCTGCGATCGCGGTGCCGACGAGGGGAGCGGATACCGCCACATCGGCGATTGCTGCCAAGAACACAGCGCGAGCACGCGCACGCCAGCCGCACGGCGAATCAGTGGCGGCCGCTAGGCCGGCCACTACGGAGCGAGCGACACCTCGGTCGGCTCCCCGATCTCGGCGAGGATGCGGTTCAAGTCCTGGATGGTGGCGAAGTCGATGACCATCTGGCCCTTACGTGCGCCCAGGGTGACCTTGACGCGCGTGTTCAACCGGTCGCCGAGGTGATCCGCGATCGACGAGAGGTGTCCGGAGTGCCCGCCCTGCTCCTCCACCACGGGACGCACGGTCGTCCGCGGCGCCTTCAACTGCGCGGCGGCAGCCTCGGCGGCACGGACGGACAGGTCCTCGTTGACGATCTTGTCGGCCAGGCGGCGCATCATCTCGACGTCGTCGAGGGACAGAACCGCACGCGCGTGTCCTGCGGTCAGGACGCCGGCAGCGACGCGGGCCTGCACATCGGCCGGGAGCCGCAGGAGACGGAGCGTGTTCGAGATCTGCGGCCGCGAACGTCCGAGCCGCGTCGCCAGGGCCTCCTGGGTGATCCCGAAGTCGCTGAGGAGCTGCTGGTAGGCGGACGCCTCCTCGAGCGGGTTGAGGTCGGCGCGGTGCAGGTTCTCCAGCAGCGCGTCGCGGAGCATGTTCTCGTCGGCCGTGTCCTTGACGACCGCGGGTATGGTGGTCAGTCCCGCGGCCTTCGAGGCGCGGAACCGGCGCTCACCCATGACGAGCTCGTACTTCGCTCCGCCGCGAGCCGTCACGGGCCGGACGACGATCGGCTGCAGCACTCCGAACTCGCGGATGCTGTGGACGAGTTCCGCGAGGTCGTCCTCGTCGAACACCGACCGCGGCTGCGCCGTGTTGGGGGTGATGTCGGCGAGGGGGAGTCGCGCCAAGCGCGCTCCGGGGACCTCGAGGAGCTCCTCGGCACGGGCCGAATCGCCTACCTGATCAGGGAAGAAGACGTCGACGGGCCGGGAGCGCGACTCGTCGCTGGTCGGGATGAGCGAGCCGATCCCCCGGCCGAGTCCCGTGCGCTTGGTCGCCATCAGCGTGCCTCTCCTTCGTGTGCCGTCTCGGGTGTCTTCCGAGCTCCGCGTCGTGCGATCTCCGCGGCCGCCTCCAGATACGCCAGCGAACCGGACGACTGCGGGTCGTAGCTGATCACGCTCTGTCCGTAGCTCGGCGCCTCCGAGATCCTCACGTTGCGTGGGATCACCGCACGCAGCACCTCCTTCGGGAAGTGCTCTCGGACATCCGCTGCCACCTGCTGGGAGAGGTTGGTGCGGCCGTCGTACATGGTCAGGAGGATCGTCGAGACACCGAGGTTCGGGTTGAGGTGCCGCTCGATCAGGTCGATGTTCTTGAGCAGCTGGCTGAGCCCCTCGAGCGCGTAGTACTCGCACTGGATCGGGATGAGCACCTCGCGAGCGGCGACGAACGCGTTGATGGTCAGCAGACCGAGCGACGGCGGGCAGTCGATGAAGACGTAGTCGAACGGCTCGTCCATGGTGTCGAGCATGCGGTCGAGCGCACGGCGGAGACGCTGCTCGCGTGCGACGAGCGAGACCAGCTCGATCTCGGCGCCGGCCAGGTGGATGGTCGCCGGCACACCGTAGAGCGAGGCGAACTCCGGGCTCTTCTGCACGACGTCCGCGAGGGGAGTGTCGTTGACGATCACGTCGTACACGCTGGCCGTCTCGGCGCGGTGCTCGATGCCCAGGGCCGTCGACGCGTTGCCCTGCGGATCGAGGTCGATGACGAGCACCTTCGCCTCACCGCGGGCGAGCCCGGCGGCGAGGTTGACGGTCGTCGTCGTCTTGCCGACGCCGCCCTTCTGGTTCGAGATCGTGATGACGCGCGTCGACTCGGGCTTGGGCAGCGGCTGGGCGTTCAGCAGTGCGCGCCGGCGGGTCATGTCCGCGATCTCCCGGGCCAGGGGAGTCGAGGAATCGAAGCCTCCGGTCAGACCGGCGGAATCGGTTTGTTTCACGTGAAACCTTCGCTCAGCGAGTGGGACGGACAGCAGCACCGAGGAGTCGACGGACGAGGAGTCGGGGGCTCACTGCGGCGTCGTGGCGATCAACCCACTGTAGCCCGGACGACCCTCGTCACCTCGGAGAGCACGCCGTCGCCGAGCACGACGACCTCGGGCGGGGAGAGCCGGAAACGACGGATCTGCTTGGCCGCCGCCTCGATCTCCTTCTCGGCGTTGATGCCCTTCAGCAGGACCAGCTCGCCTCCAGGCCGCAGCAGCGGCGCGGTCAGCGGGATCAGCTTCGAGAGGGCGCTGACCGCCCGAGCGGTCACCTGGTCGAGAGGCTCAGCGAGCTCCGCCTCTTCAGCACGGACTCGAAGAATTGAGACATTCTCGAGTCCGAGTCCGTCCACCTGCTCCTGAAGCCAGACGACGCGACGCTCCATCGGCTCGATGAGCACGAAGCGAACGTCGGGCCGCACGATGGCCAGGACGAGCCCGGGAAGGCCCGCGCCACTGCCGACATCACCCACCAGTCCCGGACGCAGGAGAGGGGCCACCAGGGCGCTGTTGAGCACGTGCCGCGTCCAGAGACGGGGGAGCTCCAGGGGCCCGATCAGGCCGCGCTCCTCACCCTGGTCAGCGAGAGCCTCCGTGAACCGCCGCAGCAGGGGCAGGCGGTCGCCGGCGATCGCCGCAGCGGCTGCGGGCTCGGCCTCGAGGGTCGACTCCACGCCGTTCAGCCGCGGGTGATGACGGTGTGGCGCTCGCGCGCCTCGCCGCGCGACTCCGACACGAAGCCGCGCTCGCCCACCATGTCGTGGACCAGCTTGCGCTCGTACGACGACATGGGCGGGAGCGAGGCCGACGTGGCGCCGTCCTCGATCCGCTCGATCGCGCGGTCGACCAGCTGGGCGAGCTCCGCCTCGCGGGCGTCGCGGGAGCCGCCGATGTCGAGGATGAGGCGGGAGAACGCGCCGGTCTTCGTCTGGACCGCCAGGCGCGTCAGCTCCTGCAGTGCCTGGACGGCGTCGGGGCGGGAGAGCACCCGGAGGTTCGTGTCGCCGGAGGCGGTGACCGAGAGGTAGGCGCGGCCGTTGCGGACCTCGATGTCGATGTCGCCGTCGAGGTCGCAGATGTCGAGGAACTCCTCGATGTAGTCGGCGGCGACGTCGCCCTCGTCCTCGAGCTGCGAGAGCGTGGACTCGGGCGCCTCGTCGACGGCGGACGCGTCCACGTCCGCGGGTGCGGACGCGTCGTCGGTGATGGTCTGCATCGGATCGGTCATGGCGGCTCTACTTCTTTCCGGCTTGCTTCTTGGAGCGGTTCTTGCTCACGGGCTGCGTGCGCTGCACGGCCTTCTTCTCGACGAGGGTGACGTCGCCGGCGGCCGTGGTCTCCTCGACCAGCTTGCCCTTGCGGCGCAGGCGCTCCTCGCGGGCCTTGGCGGCCTCGCTGCCCGGGGTCGGCATGTTCCGGATGACGATGAACTGCTGGATCATCGTCCAGATGTTCGAGGTCAGCCAGTAGAACATGACGCCGAGGGGGAACGCGAAGCCCGAGAAGGCGAAGACGAGGGGGAGAATGTAGAGCAGGATCCGCTGCTGCTTGAACGTCGGCGAGGCCTTCGCCTCGGGCGACATGTTCTTCGAGACGATCTGCAGCTGCGTGATGAACTGCGACGCCGTCATCAGGACGACCATGATCACCGCGATGATGATGACCGGCTCCTGGCCGCCCTCGGCGAGTGCGCCCTGGATCGACTGGTGCAGCGGTGCGACGCCGAAGAGGTTCGCCTCGCCGAACTGGCGGGCGAGCGTCTCGTCGAGCGGGCCCACGCCCTTCTGGCTGTGCTGCGCCGCGTTCAGCACCGAGAACAGGCTGAAGAAGATCGGCATCTGGATCAGCAGGGGCAGGCAGGAGGCGAGCGGGTTGGTGCCCGTCTTCTTGTAGAGCTCCATGGTCTCGCGGGACATCGCCTCGCGGGACAGCTGGTCGCGCTTGCCCTTGTACTTGTCCTGGATCTTCTTGAGCTGGGGCGCGACCTCGAGCATCCGACGCTGGCTCTTGATCTGCTTGACGAAGATCGGGATGAGCGCGGCGCGGATGACGATGACCAGGCCGACGATCGAGAGGACCCAGGTGATTCCCGCGGCCGCCTCCATGCCGGTGAAGGTCAGCAGCTGGTGGAAGGCGACGAGGAGCAGCTCGACCACCCACTTGAGGGGCCAGAGGATCGTGCCGAGGAGGTCCATGGAGTGGGGTCAGTCCTTTCGAGGGCCCACGACGAACCCGGCTCGCGTCACGGCGAAGCGGGTCCGGCCGGAAGCCGGTCGGTGCAGGGGGATCGAGGTCGGGACGTCGTCGATGCCGCCGGCCGCCCACGGGTGGCAGCGGAGCAGACGGCGGGCCGCGAGGACGGAGCCGAGGACGAGCCCGTGGAACTGGACCGCCTGGAGCGCGTACGCGGAGCACGAGGGGTAGTAGCGGCAGACGTCCCCGTAGAGAGGGGACACGACCGCCCGGTAGACGATCAGGAGCAGGACGCCGATGTTCCGCGGCAGCAGGAGGATCGCCCACCCGAGCCGGGCGAACGGCGCCTCGCGGCGGGGGAGCACGGCGGTCACGAGGACGCCCCGCTCTTCCGCGCGGCTCGCGCCATCGCGGACCACACCTCGGAGCGCAGCTCCGACCAGGGGGCGTCGGCGCTGCCGGGCAGCGCGCGGACGACGACCTGGGTGCCGGGGTCGATCTCGGGGACGAGCTCGAACGCCACGGCCTTGAGCCGGCGGCGGACGGTGTTGCGCGTCACCGCGGTGCCGACCGTCTTGGCGACGATGAACCCGAACCGCGCCGGATCGCCCGCGGAGGACCGGCGGACATACGTGACGGTGTGCGGTCCTGTGGACCGCACACCGCGACGGACGACTGTCCGGTACTCGCCTCCGTGGACGATGCGATTGGCTCTGGCCAGCACCGCTGGTCGGTACCGCTCGCTGCTAGGCGGAGAGCTCGGTGCGCCCCTTGGCGCGGCGCGCGCTGAGGATGCCGCGGCCGGCACGGGTGCGCATGCGCAGACGGAAGCCGTGCACCTTGGCGCGACGACGGTTGTTCGGCTGGAAGGTTCGCTTGCTCATAATCAGATCTCCACGTACGTGTTCCGCGGCGCGAACCGGCACCACCCGCTCGGGCGGAGACTCGGATCCTCCGGGAAGAAGGGGTGCCCGGCTGCGGAATCCGCTCGGCCTGCGAGGGCCGCACGGACGACACCGGGCAGGCGTCAACTGATTTAAACTACGGCCTGTTCCGTCACCGGTCAAATGTGGACGGCGCGAAACCTCGATCATGCACACGGGACACGGGGTTCCGCGCATTGACACGCGGGTGTCGCTGTGGTGGATTTGTCTCCCGTCGGCTCCGTTCGTTACGGTGTTGAGCCGCAGTTATCCACAGGTGGGATCCGCGTCCTCCCGCGCCCGCACAGGCATCGCTCGAGGCCGGTGGACAACCCTGTGGAGAGAGCGGCACTCGAGACCCGGCTCCGCGCCCGGTCCGCGACGCCCCTGCAGCGGGCGGCGACGGGTCCGGCGGAGACGGCGATCCCGCAGCGACTTCACAGCGACAGCACCCAGGACCGGAGACAGATGGCAGACGACACGTCGATGGTCGACGCGTGGAACGTGATCCTCGGCGCACTGTCCCGGGACGAGCGGATCACCGCTCCCCTCTACGGGTTCGTCTCGCTCGTGGAGCCCAAGGGCATCATGGCGGGCACCTTCTACCTGGAGGTCCCGAACGAGTTCACCCGCGGGATGCTCGAGCAGCGCGTGCGCGTGCCCCTGCTCAGCGCGATCGGGACGCTCGACGACTCCTTCGGCGTCACGACGTTCGCCTTCGTGGTGAACCCCGACATCGAGCACGAGCCCCTCAGCTCCCCGTCGTCGCAGGAGTCGATGAACCCGTTCGAGCCGATCACCGCCTCCTCGGCGACGGTCGCGCCGACCCGCGGGGTCGAGGAGCTGCGGACCGTGCCGGCGACCGACACCCGGCTGAACCCGAAGTACAGCTTCGACAACTTCGTCATCGGAGGCTCCAACCGGTTCGCGCACGCCGCGGCCGTCGCGGTCGCCGAGGCTCCCGCCAAGGCCTACAACCCGCTCTTCGTCTACGGCGACTCCGGGCTCGGCAAGACGCACCTCCTCCACGCCATCGGCCACTACGCGATGAGCCTCTACCCGGGGATCCGCGTGCGGTACGTCTCGAGCGAGGAGTTCACGAACGACTTCATCAACTCGATCGCGAACAACCGGGGCAACGCCTTCCACGGCCGCTACCGCAACGTCGACATCCTCCTGATCGACGACATCCAGTTCCTGCAGGGGAAGGCGGAGACGCAGGAGGCGTTCTTCCACACCTTCAACCAGCTGCACGACCACAACAAGCAGGTCGTGATCACGTCCGATCTGCCGCCGAAGGCCCTGACGGGCTTCGAGGACCGGATGCGCTCGCGCTTCGAGTGGGGCCTCATCACCGATGTGCAGGCTCCCGACCTCGAGACCCGCATCGCGATCCTCCGCAAGAAGGCGGTCAGCGAGAAGCTGCTCGTGCCCGACGACATCCTCGAGTTCATGGCGTCGAAGGTGTCGAGCAACATCCGCGAGCTCGAGGGGACGCTCATCCGCGTCACCGCGTTCGCGAGCCTGAACCGCACGCCGGTCGACATGTCGCTCGTGCAGACCGTGCTGAAGGACCTGATCACGCTCGACGAGGACAACGTCATTTCGCCGGTCGACATCATCAACCACACCGCGGACTACTTCAAGCTCACGGTCGACGACCTCTACGGCTCGTCGCGCTCGCAGGCCGTCGCCACCGCGCGCCAGATCGCCATGTACCTGTGCCGCGAGCTGACGAACCTCTCGCTGCCCAAGATCGGCCAGCTGTTCGGCAACCGCGACCACACCACGGTCATGTACGCGAACAAGAAGATCTCGGAGCTCATGAAGGAGCGCCGCAGCATCTACAACCAGGTCACCGAGCTGACCACCCGCATCAAGACGAACCGCTAGTCGGTAGTCGTACGGTCCCCGGGACCACCTGTCCCGGGTGACGTGTCCGGGGGTCCATCGGCGTCCGTGCGCGGTGGTCGGGTAGTCGCTCCCCTCTCTTCGTGTGAGGGGAGGCGACGGGGATCGCGGCGCGAGCAGCAGGGCGTCGGTGTCGGCGCGCGTCGAGATCGGGCGAAGGCGCTGGCGGGGGTCTCGATACGGCTCGCTGGGGCTACTCGACCAGCATGAACCGCACGTGCTCAAGGGGTCCGGGTGAGCGGATGAGCGGCCGGCGTGCGATCGGACGGTGTCGATCCGCCGAGCGACGGCCAGGAGAGCAGCGCAGGGGAGAGGGAGCGCGCATCGTCTTCCGCGCCGCTCGGACGGCGCGAGCCGCGTTCGACAGTCTCCGTCGTGACCCGGAGACGTCGTCGACGGACTCCTCGACCCACTGCGCGGGCCTCGGACACGCCGCCTCGCGCGCCTCGGAGGGCCGATTTCCACAGTGTGAGGAACCTGTGGATAACTGTGGACAACCGCCTCGGGACTGTGCGCCGGGAGAGCCCGCCTGTGGAGGGCGACCGGTCGGCTCGGATCGCTCCACAGGGCGTCCACGGGCCCGCTCACACTCCCTCCACAGGGGCGGGTCCCTCCGATCCCACCCAGGAGTAGGGGTCCGAAGCGTTTTCCACAGTTTCCACACGTGTTAACACTGTTAACGCAGTTCTCTCTTTAATGAAGCCTCGACCGGCAACCTCTCCACAGCGGCTCGGGAGTGCTCGGCGGTCCACCCCCTTCCGAGCTCGTCGAGCCCGGCGGGTACGATGGGCGACGGTCTTCGTCCGCGACTCGTCAGGGGTGTACTCGTGAGGTTCCAAGCCAACCGCGATGTCTTCAGCGAGGCGGTGTCCTTCGCGGTCAAGCTGCTTCCGCAGCGCACGACCCTGCCGATCCTCTCCGGAGTCCTCATCGAGGCGACCTCCGAGGGTCTGACGCTGTCCTCCTTCGACTACGAGGTGTCCGCGCAGACGCAGATCGCGGCCGACGTGGAGGAGACGGGGACCGTGCTCGTCTCGGGCCGTCTGCTCGCCGACATCGCGAACCGCCTCCCCAACGCTCCCGTGCGCATCGCCACGGAGGAGTCGCGCGTCTCGGTCTCGGCCGGCTCGGCGCACTTCACGCTCCTGCAGATGCCCGTGGAGGAGTACCCGAGCATCCCCGAGATCGATGCCTCCACCGGCCTCGTCCCGGCCGACGCCTTCGCGGCCGCCGTCTCGCAGGTGGCGGTCGCCGCCTCCCGCGACGACGTGACCCCCGTCATCACCGGCGTGCAGCTCGAGATCACCGAGAACACGATCGGCCTCGTCGCGACGGACCGCTACCGCGTCGCCGTCCGCGAGATCGACTGGGACAACGGGGACAACCCCGCGCCCACCCAGCCGCTCACCGCCCTCGTGCCCGCGCGCACGCTGCAGGAGGTCGGCAAGACCTTCGGCCACTCCGGCACCGTCTCCGTCGCGATCACCAACCGCGACGAGCGCGAGCTGATCGCCTTCACCGCGGACCGCAAGACCGTCACGTCGCTGCTGATCAAGGGCAACTTCCCGCCCGTGAAGCGCCTCTTCCCCGCCTCCGTCGAGAACTACGCGGTCATGTCGACCAGCGACCTCATCGAGGCCACCCGCCGCGTCTCGCTCGTGCTCGAGCGAGAGGCGGCCCTCCGCTTCAGCTTCAGCAGCGACGGCCTCACCCTCGAGGCCATCGGCTCCGAGCAGGCGCAGGCGTCCGAGAGCATCGACGCGATCGTGACCGGCGACGACGTGGTCGTCTCGCTCAAGCCGCAGTTCCTGCTCGACGGCCTCGCCGCCGTCCACTCGGAGTTCGTGCGCATCGCGTTCACGAAGACCGAGAACCCCAACAAGCCCGGCCCCGTCCTGATCACCGCGCAGACCTCGCGGGAGCAGCCCGGCAGCGACAGCTACCGCTACCTGCTCCAGCCCAACCTGCTGCTGCGCTGACCACTCGCCGGATCGCAGAGCCGCGACCGCCCCGCTCCCGACGAGCGCCCGCCCGCCGGACAACGAATCCAGGAAGGTTCACCATGCACATCGGACTCGTCGGCCTCGGCAAGATGGGCGACAACATGCGCTCCCGCCTCCGCTCCAAGGGGCTCGAGGTCACCGGCTACGACCGCAATCCCGACGTCTCGGACGCGGCCTCTCTCGACGAGATGATCGCCGCACTCCCCTCGCCCCGCATCGTCTGGGTGATGGTGCCGGCCGGCGAGATCACCGACGCGGTCGTCAAGGACCTGTCGGAGAAGCTCAGCGAGGGCGACCTCGTCATCGACGGCGGCAACTCCCGCTTCACCGAGGACTTCAAGCACGACGCGCTGCTGAAGCCCAAGGGCATCCACTACATCGACGCGGGAGTCTCCGGCGGCGTCTGGGGACTCCAGAACGGCTACGGCCTGATGGTCGGCGGCCCGAAGGAGCTCGTCGAGTACGCCATGCCCGTCTTCGACGCGCTGCGCCCGGAGGGCCCCCGCGAGGAGGGCTTCGTCCACGTCGGCGAGGTCGGCGCCGGCCACTACGCGAAGATGGTCCACAACGGCATCGAGTACGCCCTGATGCAGGCGTTCGCCGAGGGCTACGAGCTGCTCGAGACCCGCAGCGACATCATCAAGGACGTCACCGGCACCTTCAAGGCCTGGCAGCGCGGCACGGTCGTGCGCTCCTGGCTGCTCGAGCTCCTCGTCCGCGCCCTCGAGCAGGACCCGGACTTCAAGAACATCGAGGGCTACGTGCAGGACTCGGGCGAGGGCCGCTGGACCATCGAGGAGGCCATCAACAACGCCGTCCCGGTGCCCACGATCAGCGCCTCGATCTTCGCCCGCTTCGTCTCCCGCCAGGAGGACTCCCCCGCGATGAAGGCCGTCGCAGCGCTCCGCAACCAGTTCGGCGGGCACTCCGTCAAGGCCGTCGACTGAGTGGGCTGGTGAGGACTGCCTCCGGCAGTCCTCACGGCGGTCGGCTTCCCGAGGGGGGCGCGTTCCGTAGAGCCGGTGACGGACGGCGGACTGCGGCCCGCCGCCCCCGTGAGGCAGGGATGCTCTCACGGAGGCGGCGGGCCTCCGGCCGCCTCCACCCTGCTACCGGCGTCGGGCGGCGAGCCTGCGGCCGCCTTCACGGGCAGGGACGGGGCTCGGCCGATCATGGTGAGCGAGTAGTGGCCCCGGAGGGGCGTATCGGGATCCGCGTCCCGGACGGTTCCGCCGCCGTGCCGGTCGAGTAGCCCGAAGGGGTGTGTCGAGACCGGGGGCGCAGGCCAGGCCGGCAGGGGGAGAGCGGGCCGCAGGCGCCGGAGCGGGTGGATCGGCCGATCGGGACGGGCGAGGAGCCCGCAGGGGTGCAGGGAAGGCCCGCGACGACGGGTGGAGGAGAGGAGCGCGACGTGCAGGTGACGCAGCTGGCGCTCAGCGACTTCCGGAACTACGAGTCGGTCGACGTCGATCTCGTGCCCGGACCGAACCTCTTCGTCGGCCGCAACGGCCAGGGCAAGACGAACCTCGTCGAGTCGCTCGGCTACCTCTCCACCCTGGGCTCGCACCGCGTGTCGAGCGACCAGGCGCTCATCCGCGCCGGCCGGGACAGTGCCGTGGTGCGCGCCCGCCTCCGCAACGGCGAGCGCGACCTGCTGGCCGAGGTGCAGATCAACCGCTCCTCCCCCAACCGCGCGCAGATCAACCGCGGCGGGATCAAGCCGCGCGAGCTCCCCCGCTTCTTCTCCAGCGTCCTCTTCGCGCCGGAGGACCTCCTCCTCATCCGCGGCGACCCGTCGGCCCGCCGCCGCTTCCTCGACCAGCTGGTGATCCTCCGCTCCCCGCGGATGAGCGCCGTCCAGGCCGACTACGAGCGGGTGCTGCGCCAGCGCAACTCGCTGCTCAAGTCCGCACGGGCGAGCGGCGTCCGCGACCCCTCGAAGCTCGGGACCCTCGACATCTGGGACGAGCGCCTGATCGCGCTCGGGACCGAGATCATGCAGTCGCGCCTCACCCTGGTGGAGGAGCTGAGCGGACCGGTGCGCGCCGCGTACGAGGCGGTCGCCGGTGCCGACCAGCGTCCGGTGCTCCGCTCCCGCCTGAGCATCGAGGGCGCGGTCGACGACGACGGCGAGCCCGTGGAGCAGCCGGGCGCCGCGTCACCGGCGGCGGGCGAGGGACTGGCGGAGGCGTTCGCGTCCGCGCTGGCCGGGGTGCGACGCCGCGAGCTCGACCGGGGCGTCTCCCTCGTCGGCCCGCACCGCGACGACGTGCAGTTCGAGCTGAACGCGCTGCCGGCCAAGGGCTACGCCAGCCACGGCGAGAGCTGGTCGTTCGCCCTGGCGCTGAAGCTGGGCGCCGCGGAGCTGCTCCGGCGCGACTCCCCCATGGGCGATCCGGTGCTGATGCTCGACGACGTCTTCGCCGAGCTGGACGCGCGCCGGCGCGAGCGCCTCGCCTCGGTGGTCGCCGACTACGAGCAGGTCCTGATCACCGCGGCCGTCTTCGACGACGTCCCGGAGGCGCTGGCCGCGCACACCGTGCGGATCGAGGCCGGCCGGATCGTCGGCACGGGCGCCACTGCCGCGCCGATCGCCGTGCCGGAGCCGATCGCACCCGACTCCGCCTCGTCCGATCCTGTGTCCTCCGACTCCCCTCCTCCCGGTCCCGAGTCCTCCCGCTCCTCTTCTCCCGATCCGGTCTCGTCCGTTTCCCCTTCTCCTGGCGCCGTCTCCTCCGCCGCGGCGTCCTCCGCGGAGCCCGCGTCCCCAGCGCCGGCGTCCACAGATCCCGCGTCCCCGGAGCCGCCCGCCCCGTCGGAGCCGTCCGATGGCTGACTCCCCCCGCCGCGGAGCCCCCGCACCCGACTCCGAGGCCGCCCGCGTCTACCGCCACCTCAAGGAGGTGTTCGGCGCCGACGGCCCGCGCCGCATCCGGAAGACCGTCGAGCGCGCCGAGCCCAAGGGCGACGCGATCCCGTTCGGCAAGGGCCGCGACCCGCACGACCTCGGCGACGTCCTCGACTCCCTCACCGTGAAGCTCGGCTGGACGGCACCGCTGGCGCAGGGCGACCTGATGTCGTCGTGGACGGCGATCGCCGGCGAGGAGACCGCGAAGCACTCAACTCCGGTGGGCGTCGTCGACGGCGTGCTGACGGTCGCGTGCGAGTCCACGGCGTGGTCGACCCAGCTCCGGCTGATGCGGATCGAGATCATGAACCACATCGCGGTGAACTTCCCCGACGCGGGCATCGCGTCGATCCGTTTCCAGGGCCCGGACGTCCCGAACTGGAAAAAGGGTCCCAGGTCGATTCCAGGGCGTGGTCCGCGCGACACCTACGGCTGAGGACGCATTTTCGGTCGACCGCCGATCTTTCGCGCCTCAGATCGCCGTCCAGCGCTTCGGATCGACCCGGCACGCGGTAGAATGGAGGGCCGCCGAACCGCAGTGACGCCGCCGCGCGGGCGATCTCCAGATCACCGTGCGCGTCGCGACGGACCGTCAGAGGAGAACTCCACAGCTATGACTCACGAGCCGAACGACTCCACGTCACCCGCAGCGAACGACCTGGACGCGAACGGCTCAGCAGCCCCCTCCGCTCCGCACGAGAGCATGTCGACCAAGTCGTCCGGTGACTACGGCGCGAACCAGATCCAGGTCCTCGAGGGCCTCGAGGCGGTCCGCAAGCGCCCCGGCATGTACATCGGATCCACGGGTCCGCGCGGTCTGCACCACCTGGTCTACGAGATCGTCGACAACGCCGTCGACGAGGCGCTCGCGGGCTACTGCGACAACATCGAGATCCTGATGCGCGCCGACGGAGGCGTCACCGTCTCCGACAACGGCCGCGGCATCCCGGTCGACATGCACCCGACCGAGGGCATCTCCACGGTCGAGCTGGTCCTCACCGTGCTGCACGCCGGCGGCAAGTTCGGCGGCGGCGGCTACGCGGTCTCCGGCGGCCTGCACGGCGTCGGCTCCTCCGTGGTCAACGCGCTGTCGACGCGACTCGACGTCGAGGTCAAGCGCCAGGGCGCCGTGTACCGGATGAGCTTCACCGACGGAGTGCCGGACGCCCCGCTCGAGAAGGGCGAGGCCAGCGACGAGACCGGCACGACGATCACCTTCTGGCCCAACGCCGGCATCTTCGAGACGGTCGAGTTCGACTACGAGACCCTGCGCGCGCGCTTCCAGCAGATGGCGTTCCTCAACAAGGGCCTGCGCATCGCGCTGACCGACCAGAACGAGGTCGAGTTCGAGGGGGAGGGCGAGAACGAGACCGAGGGCGACCGGACCGACGTCTTCCACTACGAGAAGGGCCTCGTCGACTACGTCGAGTACATCAACTCGCTGAAGAAGTCGGACCTCGTGCACTCCGAGATCATCGACTTCGAGTCCGAGGACACCGAGCGCCGCATCTCGCTCGAGGTCGCCATGCAGTGGACCACGGCCTACACCGAGAGCGTCCACACCTACGCGAACACCATCAACACCCACGAGGGCGGCACCCACGAGGAGGGCTTCCGCGCCGCGCTGACCACTCTGGTCAACCGCTACGCGCGCGCGAACAACCTGCTCAAGGAGAAGGACGAGAACCTCTCGGGCGACGACATCCGCGAGGGCCTCACCGCCGTCGTGTCGATCAAGCTCGGCGAGCCGCAGTTCGAGGGCCAGACCAAGACGAAGCTCGGCAACACCGAGGCGAAGGCGTTCGTGCAGCGCGTGGCCGGCGAGCAGCTGGCCGACTGGTTCGACCGCAACCCGAGCCAGGCCAAGGACATCATCCGCAAGGCGATCCAGGCGGCCTCGGCCCGCATGGCGGCGCGCAAGGCGCGCGAGACCGCCCGCCGCAAGGGCCTGCTCGAGGGCGGCGGCATGCCGGGCAAGCTCAAGGACTGCCAGTCCAAGGACCCGTCGATCTCCGAGATCTTCATCGTCGAGGGCGACTCGGCGGGAGGATCCGCGGTGCAGGGCCGCAATCCCGAGACGCAGGCGATCCTCCCCCTCCGCGGGAAGATCCTCAACGTCGAGAAGGCCCGGCTCGACCGCGCTCTCGGCAACAACGAGGTCCAGGCGATGATCACGGCGTTCGGCGCCGGCATCGGCGAGGACTTCAACCCCGACAAGGCGCGGTACCACAAGATCATCCTGATGGCCGACGCCGACGTCGACGGCCAGCACATCACGACGCTGCTGCTGACGCTCCTCTTCCGCTACATGCGCCCGCTGATCGACCTCGGCTACGTGTACCTCGCGCAGCCGCCGCTGTACCGCCTCAAGTGGTCGAACTCCCCGCACGAGTACGTCTACAGCGACCGCGAGCGCGACGCCCTGATCGCGCACGGCTCGGCGACCAACAAGCGCATGCCCAAGGAGAACGGCATCCAGCGCTACAAGGGCCTCGGCGAGATGGACTACAAGGAGCTGTGGGAGACCACGATGGACCCCGCCACGCGGACCCTCCTCCAGGTCACGCTCGACGACGCGGCCGCGGCCGACGAGATCTTCTCCACTCTCATGGGCGAGGACGTCGAGTCCCGCCGTTCCTTCATCCAGAAGAATGCGAAGGACGTGCGCTTTCTCGACATCTAGTGGTCGAGGAAGCGGACGTCCTTCGAAAGACGGCGGCCGGGCGGTCCAGTGGACCGTCCTCGCGACCACCTCGAACACGTGACGGCGGCCCTCGATGGGCCGCATCCTCGACCAGAACACGACAGAGGCCCTCACCGGCCCGCACACCGACGACACACCTGACACCCAGCGCGACCGCCGCCCCCGCTTCTCCGGGGCACGGACCCACCTGAGAGACCAGAGATCATGGCAGAAGAATCCACCACCCCCACCGGCCCGGACGAGAGCGACGACATCGTCACCGAGACCGGTGTGGTGATCCACGGTCACGACAAGATCGAGCCGGTCGACCTGCAGCTCGAGATGCAGCGCTCCTACCTCGACTACGCGATGAGCGTCATCGTCGGGCGAGCCCTGCCGGAGGTGCGCGACGGCCTGAAGCCCGTGCACCGCCGCGTGATCTACGCCATGTACGACGGCGGCTACCGTCCCGACAAGGCGTTCTCGAAGTGCTCGCGCGTCGTCGGCGACGTGATGGGCCAGTTCCACCCGCACGGCGACTCCGCGATCTACGACGCGCTGGTCCGCCTGGTGCAGCCGTGGAGCCTCCGCTACCCGCTCGCGCTCGGGCAGGGCAACTTCGGCTCCCCCGGCAACGACGGCGCCGCCGCCCCCCGGTACACCGAGACCAAGATGGCGCCGCTCGCGCTCGAGATGGTCCGCGACATCGACAAGAACACCGTCGACTTCCAGGACAACTACGACGGCCGCACGCGCGAGCCGGCGATCCTGCCGGCCCGGTTCCCGAACCTGCTCGTCAACGGCTCCGTCGGCATCGCGGTCGGCATGGCGACCAACATCCCGCCGCACAACCTGCGCGAGGTCGCCGCCGGCGCGAAGTGGGCGCTCGAGAACCCGGACGCGACGCGCGAGGAGCTCCTCGAGGCGCTGCTGCAGCGGATCAAGGGACCCGACTTCCCCACCGGTGCGCAGATCCTCGGCGTCCGCGGCATCCAGGACGCGTACCGCACCGGCCGCGGCTCGATCACGATGCGCGCCGTCGTCTCCATCGAGGAGATCCAGGGCCGCACCTGCCTCGTCGTCACCGAGCTGCCGTACCAGGTGAACCCGGACAACCTGGCGATCAAGATCGCCGAGCTGGTCAAGGACGGGCGCGTCTCGGGCATCGCGGACATCCGCGACGAGACCTCCGGTCGCACCGGCCAGCGCCTCGTCGTCGTCCTCAAGCGCGACGCCGTGGCGAAGGTGGTGCTGAACAACCTCTACAAGCACACGCCGCTTCAGGAGAACTTCGGCGCGAACATGCTCGCGATCGTCGACGGCATCCCGCGCACCCTCTCGCTCGACGGCTTCATCCGCGCCTGGGTCGACCACCAGGTCGAGGTCATCGTGCGCCGCACCCAGTACCTCCTCGACGAGGCGGAGGCGCGGATCCACATCCTGCGCGGCTACCTCAAGGCGCTCGACGCGCTCGACGAGGTCATCGCCCTCATCCGCCGCTCCCCCACCGTGGAGGAGGCGCGCGACGGTCTGATGGAGCTGCTCGACATCGACGAGGTGCAGTCCCGCGCCATCCTCGACATGCAGCTGCGCCGCCTCGCGGCCCTCGAGCGCCAGAAGATCATCGACGAGCACGACCGGATCCAGGCCGAGATCGAGGACTACAAGTCGATCCTCGCGAGCCCCGAGCGCCAGCGCACGATCATCTCGGACGAGCTCGACGAGATCGTCGACCGCTTCGGCGACGACCGCCGCACCGAGATCCTCTTCGGGTTCGACGGAGACATGAGCGTCGAGGACCTGATCCCCGAGGAGGAGATGGTCGTCACCGTCACCCGAGGCGGTTACCTCAAGCGCACCCGGAGCGACTCCTACCGGGCCCAGCACCGCGGCGGCCGCGGCGTGCGCGGCGCGCAGCTCAAGGCCGACGACATCGTCGAGCACTTCTTCGTCACCACCACGCACCACTGGCTGCTGTTCTTCACGAACACCGGTCGCGTGTACCGCGCCAAGACCTACGAGCTGCAGGAGGCCGGCCGCGACGCCAAGGGCCAGCACATCGCGAACCTGCTCGCGCTCGAGCCGGGGGAGCAGATCGCGCAGATCCTCGACATCCGCGACTACGAGGCGGCCCGCTACCTCGTGCTCGCCACGCGCGACGGCCTCGTGAAGAAGACGGCCCTCTCGGAGTACGACACGAACCGCTCCGGCGGCATCATCGCGATCAAGCTGCGCGACGGCGACGAGCTCGTCTCGGCGCTCCTGGTCGAGGAGGACAGCGACGTGCTGCTGGTCTCCCGCAAGGGCATGTCGATCCGCTTCACCGCGTCCGACGAGGCGCTGCGTCCGATGGGCCGCTCCACCTCCGGAGTCCGCGGCATGTCGTTCCGCGGAGAGGACCGCCTCCTCGACGCCAACGTCGTCAGCGACGAGGGCTTCGTGTTCGTGGTCACCGAGGGCGGCTACGCCAAGCGCACCGCGGTCGACCAGTACCGCCTCCAGGGACGCGGCGGGCTGGGCATCAAGGTGGCCAAGCTGGAGGAGAAGCGCGGCGACCTCGTGGGCGCCATCATCACCGGAGAGGACGACGAGGTGCTCGTCGTGCTCGCCAGCGGCAAGGTGGTACGCTCTGCGGTGGCCGAGGTACCGGCCAAGGGTCGCGACACCATGGGAGTCGTCTTCGCACGATTCGCTGAGGACGACCGCATCATCGCACTCGCCAAGAACACCGAACGCAATCTCGACGCCCAGGACGAGGATCCCGACGCCGCGGCGCCGGGCGAGTCCGCTCCGGTGTCGGAGGAGGATGGGTCCGTAGATGAGTAGCACCGTCGCCGAGAAGCTCGCCAGGAAGTCCGCGAAGAGCCCGGCGGCGAAGCAGGTCCGCCTGAAGCTCGTCTACGTCGACTTCTGGTCGGCCGTGAAGCTCTCGTTCCTGCTGGGCCTGACGCTCGCGATCATCACGATCGTCGTCGTCTACCTGGTCTACACGGTCCTGGCCCAGACGGGAGTGTTCGACGAGGTCAACGGCCTCGTGCAGGACATCGCCGGCGCCGAGGCGTTCGACCTCAACACGATCATCTCGCTGCCGCAGGTCATGGGCTTCGCGATCGTCGTCGCGGTGCTGAACACCATCGTCACCACCGCGCTCGGCGCGATCGTGGCGCTGCTGTACAACCTCAGCGTCAAGATCACCGGCGGCCTCCTGGTGGGCTTCACCAACCAGTAGGGCGCACGGTCCGGCCGATTGGGATTCCTGCTCGATGTCGGGTAGAGTCTCCTCTGGCCATTCCGGGGGTATAGCTCAGGCGGTTAGAGCGCTTCACTGATAATGAAGAGGTCCCAGGTTCAAGTCCTGGTACCCCCACCCGGTCCGAACGGCCCGTCACCTCGCGGTGGCGGGCCGTTCGACTCTCGGAGACGGATCGCCCCGTCTCCGGCCCGGGGCCTTAGCTCAGTTGGTAGAGCGCCTGCTTTGCAAGCAGGATGTCAGGAGTTCGAATCTCCTAGGCTCCACACTTCCTCCCCTCTCGCGGGTGCTCCCCCTTCGTCGGCCCTTCTGGTCCACCGGCCGACATCCGGGGTGGTCCCGCGTGTCGGCACTCTCGTCGGCGTGATCGCCGGCGGCCTCTCCTGTCGCGGACCGTGCGGTCCCCGCGATCGAGGTCGCCACTCGGACGGCCGAGTCGCCCGCTCAGCGGTCCACGCAGGCGAGGCCGAGGAACTGCTGGACCGAGAGGGTCTCGGACGTGCCGTCGCGGATGTCGCCGACGATGATCTCGCCGACGGAGAGCGTGTCGAACTGCTCGGCCGTGAAGACGACCGGGCGGGCGAGCACGGAGCGGTCGGTCGCGTAGGCGCCCAGCGCGAGGTCGACGCCGAGCGGGAACCGCTCGATCACTGTGTCGGCCGGCCAGACCGTGGATCCGGAGAGGTCGGTCGCGCCCAGCTGCGTGACCGGTGACGGGGAGACCCAGCGGGTGACCCTCCGCAGCCCGTCGCCGATGGTCAGGGGGGCGGAGTCGGAGGCGGCGAGGTCGAGGCCGTCGACGGACCCCGAGCACACGACGACGACCCCGAGGACCTCTCCTCGCTCGCCGCCCCGTCCGAGCCCGACCGCGGCCGTGGTCACCGGCTCCTCGGAGGCGCACCCCGAGAGCGCGAGGGCGCCGAGCAGAACGACGGTGCTCGCGAGCGCAGCGCGACGGTGCATGGGTCCTCCCGCGGCCACCCTACGCGGGCAGGGCGAGGGCCAGAGCGGCGAGAGCCTGCGGAAGGGAGGGAGCGCCCTCCGACCGGAAGACCACCTCTCCGGCCGTATCGCGCACGACGACGGTGGGGGTCGAGCGGATGCCGGCGGCCTCGGCCTCGATGGGGTGGAAGGCCACGTCGCGCTCGCGGATCTCGGCGGCGGGGACGAGCTCCGCGGCGCGCTCCAGCACCGAGCGCGCGGCATGGCAGGCGCCGCAGAAGGCGGAGGTGTAGAGCTCGACGATCACGACGAAGGGAACACCGGGGCGCGGCCGGGGATTCCCGGCCACCGTCAGCGGAGGAGCCAGGCCTCGTTCATTGTGAGGGCCGCGTCGACGAGCTCGACGCGCTCCAGCTCCTCGACGTCGCTCAGGGGGAACCAGGCGACGGCGTCCGTGGAGCCGTCCACCTCGTGCGTGAGCTCGCCGCCCACGATGCGGGCGCGGTACACGACGCGGATGGCGTGCAGGGGGCCGGCCTCGGGGTCGCTGCGGCGGTGCGCGGGGATCACGTGCGAGTCCACGCCGATGAGGGCCTCGAGCTCGGCACGGTAGCCCGTCTCCTCGAAGATCTCGCGGACCGCGGCGTCGGCCGGCGACTCGCCCTCGTCGATCCCGCCGCCCGGAAGCGTCCAGGCCGACCAGGGGCCCTGGCTCCAGTGCGCGAGCAGCATCCGCTCACCGTCGATGATCACGCCGTACGCGGCGACCCGGATGTCCACCGCAGAAGCCTAACCCGGGCATGCGAAGGAGCCGGACCCCCTGAGGGGCCCGGCTCCAGCGACGAGAAGGTCAGGAAGCGGTCGAGGCCGCGTTCTGCGCGGCGCTCTGCGGCTCGTCCTCGGCGACCCACAGCTCGTCGTCGGCGCGGAACGTCTGCCAGACGGCGTAGCCGATGCCGCCGACGGCGACCAGCGCGGCGCCGATCGCGAAGACCGTGCCGACCTTGCTCTTCTTCTTCGGCGGAGTGGTGAGCTCCTCCCAGCGCGCCTTCGAGATCTCGGCGAGCTTCGCGCGGTTCTTCGAGTCCTTGGCGGCCTCGAAGGCGGCGGCGGCCGTGCCGCCCACAGCGGCGAAGGTCGGGACGACCTTGTGCTTGTAGGCGTTGCGTGCCGAGGAGTACGTGCCCTCGACGGCCGAGACGCCGTTGTCGTAGACCGGCTTGACGCGCGAGTCGTACGTGTCCTTGACGAAGGGGACGAGCTCCTTCTTGGCGTACTTCGACGCGTGGCGGCGGCTCTTCTCGAGCACGGAGGCCGCGTGCGCCAGCACCTCCTGCTGCTCGCCCCAGACCGCCTCGGCGTTCTTGCGAAGACGCTTGAGGTCCTTCTTGTGCTTACGTGACAGACCCATGTTGGTCCTCCATCGGCTACGAGCAGCGAACGCCTCAATACTGCCACTCATCGATCGGCGTCCGCATCGCGCACCCAGCGCATTGACACCGGGCGTTGCAGGGGCCTACAGACGCGCTGTGCGAGAATCCGAGCATGCCTTTGCACACCGCAGTCGCGACGTTCCACACCAACAAGGGCGACATCGTCGTCAACCTCTACGGGAACCACGCTCCCAAGACGGTCCGCAACTTCGTCGGTCTCGCGACCGGCGACATCGAGTGGACCCACCCCGCCACGGGTGCGAAGACGAAGGAGCCGCTCTACAACGGCACCGTCTTCCACCGCATCATCCCCGACTTCATGCTCCAGGGCGGCGACCCGCTCGGGCAGGGCATCGGCGGCCCGGGCTACCAGTTCGACGACGAGATCAACTCGGAGCTCGACTTCACCCAGCCCTACATCCTCGCGATGGCGAACGCCGGCAAGCAGGCGGGCCGCGGCACCAACGGCTCGCAGTTCTTCATCACCGTGGCGCCGACGACCTGGCTCCAGGGCAAGCACACCATCTTCGGCGCCGTCGCCGACGAGGAGTCGAAGAAGCTCGTGCAGTCGCTCTCGGCGGTCCCCACCGACGGCCGTGACAAGCCGCTCGAGGACGTCGTGATCGAGAGCGTCGAGATCACCGAGGTCTAATCGCCTCATCCACCACTCATTCGAGGGCCGGGTCCGTCAGGGCCCGGCCCTCGTTCTCCCCGGAGGCACGTCCGTGACCCAGGTCCCGCCGAGCAGCACCTACTCCTGCTACCGACACCCCGACCGGCAGAGCTTCGTGCGCTGCCAGCGGTGCGGCCGCACCATCTGCGGCGAGTGCCAGACGCCGGCTCCGGTCGGCGTGATCTGCCCGGACGACATGGCGCAGCAGCGCGCCACCGCGCCGCGCACCCGCGGTCCCCTCCTCTCCCGCGTGCGGGCCATGACCCGTGCCGACCAGCCGACGGTGACCTACGCGATCATCGCGCTCTGCATCGTGCTGTGGATCGTCGAGATCCTCCCCTTCGTCGGCGGGCCGGCGGTCAACGCGCTCCTGTACGCCCCCGCCTACACGCTCCCCGGCTTCGGCGCCGGCTTCGAGCCGTGGCGGATGCTCACTTCGGTGTTCCTCCACAGCACGTCGCTCTTCATCGTCATCCCGTTCCACCTGGTGCTGAACATGTACACGCTGTGGGTGTTCGGCATGGTGCTCGAGCGCATGCTGGGCCGCGGGCGCTACCTCACCCTCTTCCTCCTGAGCGGTTTCGCCGGGTCGGTGGGCGTCCTGCTCCTCGCGAACCCGCTGACCCCGGTGATCGGCGCCTCCGGTGCGATCTTCGGGCTGATGGGCGCGTACCTGGTGATCCTCCGGCACCTGGGCGGTCAGGCGTCGCAGCTGCTGGTGCTGGTCGGACTGAACCTCGTCATCGGCTTCCTGCCCGGGATGAACGTGGCGTGGCAGGCGCACGTCGGCGGTCTGGTGGCCGGCGCGCTCATCGGGCTGGTCTTCACGAAGACCCGGCAGCGCGCCCAGCGGCGCACGCAGAACCTCCTCGTCGGGCTCATCGGAGTCGGACTGGTGGCGATCACCGCGGGCGCCTACGTCCTCGGCTGATCCCGTCCCCTCCCGCAGCGGCGGGTCCGGCAGTGCCTCGCGCACTCCCGGGCCCGCCGCTTCGTCGTTCCCGCGGTGACCGTCTCCACCGCTGTCCACAGGTGCTCTCAACAGGTGGGGAGGAAGTTATCCACAGAGTTGTTAACACTGGGGAGAACGTCCCGGGTGTCCTCCTCGGGAGGACGATCCGGGGACGGCGGCGCGTCCGAGAACCGGCGGGCTGGTGCCGATCGGGGCCCTCCGCGCCTCGAGCAGGCCAGCGCGGCGGGGACCGCGGAGTTCTCCACAGGGGATTCCACAGCTGGGGATAATTACAGCGGTGTAGTTCTCCGGCGGACGGCCACCAGGGCCGTCGCCTCACGGTCGTTGTCGCGGTGCAGCGAGGTGGCGAACCCGGCCGCCTGGAACGCCGAGGCACTCGCCGCGGCCTGATCCGCGCCGACCTCGATCACGACGACGCCGTGGGGTGCGAGCCACGCCCCCGCCTCCTGAGCGATACGGCGGTGCAGGGCGAGCCCATCCGACCCGCCGTCGAGCGTGAGCATCGGCTCGTGCACCCGGGCCTCCGGCGGCATGAGCGCGATCGCCGCGGTGGGGACGTAGGGGGCGTTGACGACCACGACGTCGATCCGCCCGCGCTCACTCCGGGGGAGCGCGTCGAAGAGGTCGCCCTCGTGGACGTCGCCGCGGCCTGCGAGCGTGCGGCGCGCGCAGGCGACGGCGGCGGGGGAGAGGTCGGCCGCGAGCAGGCGGACGTCCGGCCGCTCCTCCGCGATCGACCGGGCGAGCGCGCCGGATCCGCAGCAGAGGTCGAGCAACACCGCGCCGTCCGGGAGGACCTCCAGGGCGCAGTCGACCAGCCACTCGGTGCGCACGCGGGGCACGAAGACGCCGGGTGCGACGGGGACGCGCAGGCCGCGGAAGGCGACCCAGCCGAGGATCTGCTCGAGGGGCTCGCCCGTCTCGCGGCGACGGAGCAGCAGCTCGAGGTCGGAGGGGGAGTCGGCGGCCTCCTCGAGCAGGCCCGCCTCCTCCTCAGCGAAGACGCAGCCGGCGGTGCGCAGACGCTTCACCGACGACGAACGCCCCGTCGGCGGACCGGACGGGGCGTCGTTCACGACTGGGGGAGGCTCAGCGCCAGCGCGTCGTCATCAGGAAGCCGATGAACGCGATGCCGAAGCCGATCAGGATGTTGAGGTTGCCGAGATCGGGGATCGGCAGGGTGCCCTGGCTCACGTAGAAGACGATGATCCAGGCGAGTCCGAGCAACATGAAGCCGAACATCACCGGCTTGAACCAGACCGGATTCGGTGCGTTCTCGCCGGTCCGGGCCTCGTCGCGCTCGGGCTTCGGGCTCTTCGTCGCTCGTGCCATGCCGACCACTGTACCTGGCGGAGGCTCCGGGCCGGGAGCACCGGGGCTGCGCGGGTGCTGTGCGGACTCGCGGAGCGGCCGGTGCAGGCGCTCGAGTGGTCCCATCGGCCCTCCTCAGGCGGCGACTCGGGAGGGCTCTCCACAGGTCCGGATCATGCGCCACAGCCGGTCACGGCTCGCGCCTAGACTCGTCGCATGACCGCCCAGAACCCCGACGGGGCGGCTCTGCGGCCGCGAGCGAAGCGACGGAGGGCCCGCCCGGTCCGACGACTCTCGTTCTTCGGAGTCGTCGGCGAGCTCCTGATGACCGCCGGCGTCCTGGTCCTGCTCTTCCTGGCCTGGCAGCTCTGGTGGAACGACGCGGTGATCGCGGGCCGGCAGACGACGCAGGCGGCGGAGCTCCGCGAGACCTGGGGCGACTCCTCTCCGGCACCGCAGCCGACCGAGGCCGCCCCGACGGAGCCGGTCGTCGCGTCGGTCGCCGCCCTCGACACCTCCTTCGGCAACCTCTACATCCCGCGCTACGGCGAGGGGTGGGTGCGCACGATCGCCGAGGGCATCGACGCCGAGAACGTGCTCGACGAGGGGAGCATCGGCCACTACCCCGGGACGCAGATGCCCGGCCAGGCCGGCAACTTCGCGCTCGCCGCGCACCGCAGCGCGTACGGCGGAGGCATGCACCTGATCGACGAGCTCCAGCTCGGCGACCCGATCTACATCGAGACGGCGGACGGCTGGTACACCTACCGCTTCCGCAACCTCGAGTACGTCCAGCCCTCCGACGTCCAGGTGATCGACCCGGTCCCGTGGACTCCGGACGCGGCTCCGACCGACCGCCTGATCACGCTGACGAGCTGCAACCCGCTCTACTCGACGGCCGAGCGGATCATCGCGTACGGCGTCTTCGACTCGTTCCAGCCGCGGTCCGCGGGCGCCCCCGCCGAGATCGCCGCCTCGCTGGCTCAGGAGGGCTGACCGTGTACGCAGCGCTGTGGCGGCTTCTGCCCGGGCCGTGGTGGGTCCGGCTCCTGATCGTCCTCGTCCTCGTCGCGGCGGTCCTGGTCGCGCTCGACGAGTGGGTGTTCCCCTGGGTGCAGTCGCTCGTGCTCGACCGGAACGTGACCGTCGGCTCGTGACCGGCGGCGCGGCCCCGCGGATCCTGGTCGTCGACCACCACGACAGCTTCGTCTTCACGCTCGTCTCGTATCTCCGCGAGCTCGGTGCCGAGGTCGACGTGGTCGAGGGCGACGAGCTCGGGACCACGGCGCTCCTGGCTCGTGCGGAGGAGGCGGACGGAGTCCTGGTCTCACCCGGACCGGGCCGCCCCGAGGACGTCCCCGCGTCGACGGCGCTCGTGCAGCGGGCGGAGGCGACCGGGCGGCCGCTGCTCGGAGTCTGCCTCGGCCACCAGGTGCTCGCCCACGCTCTCGGCGCACGCGTCACGGAGGCGCCGGAGCTGCTGCACGGCCGGACGTCCGCGGTCCTCCACGACGGAGATCCGCTCTTCGACGGCCTGCCCTCCGGATTCGCCGCGATGCGGTACCACTCGCTCGCGGTCGACGGTGAGAGCCTTCCCGAGGAGCTGCGGGTGACGGCGCGGACACCGGAGGGAGTGGTCATGGCCGTCCGGCACCGGAGTGCTCCGCTCGTGGGCGTGCAGTTCCATCCGGAGTCGGTCCTCACCGAGGGCGGGCGGCGCCTTCTCGAGAACTGGCTGCGCGAGGTGACGTCGATCGGGTCGTCCGTATCGGCAGACGACACGCCCGGACTCTCGATCCCGGCTCGATGAATGGGAATTCGCCGGGCTTATCGGGCTCGTTATCGAGTCGAGAGCATTGAGAATGATCAGCGACCACCGTCCCCCGAACGGGGATGCCGCCCTGAGTGCGTTCTCACGTAGAAATCCGCCATCTGACGGCTAAATGACGGCGGGCGGAGGAGAACGCCGCGACAGGGTATGGGCGTGACCTTGTCCACCCCCTTGCGCACCCCCCGATCAGGTGGCGGGATTTGACGGGCTCCCGGCGGAGGATGCGGCTTCTTTTCCCTGCATAATCAGAGGGCGCCGACAGGGGGTCGGCGCCGCAGAAGAGAAGTCCGGGGGGACCTCATGGTCGCATCGATCTCCTGGGCTTTCTCGGGAATCCGAGAACTCGAGAATCTCGGACCGCGCATCGTCGTCAAACCCGGCACCGTTCCGAGCATCACCGGTTCGGGATTCGGCACCGCCGATCTGAGCGTCGTGCTGATGACGGTCTCGCCGTTGCGCGTCCTCCGCGGGACGTGGCCGGCCGACGACACCTCCTTCCTCACCTTCAGCTTCCTCATCGACGGCTTCGTGCGCATGGTCGCCCCGGACCGAACGGTGCTGCTGCGTCCGGGCTCGATCTCGTACCAGCAGGGGACGACGACTTTCACGACCGAGTCGACGACTCCGGCCACGATCCTCCACCTCTCGCTGCGCGCCGACGAGATGCGCCGCTACGGCTTCGACACGTCGGCCCTGGTCTACGCGCTCGATCCCGACGCCCGGTCCACCCGCGCCGCATACGCCTTCACGACCGCCTTCGCCCTCGCGGCGGAGTCCGGGACGGGGCTGCCCGGCGAGGGCGAGGTCACCGGCTTCGCCCACGTTGTCAAGCAGCTCCTCACCAGCGCGTTCCTCGCGGCGGCGAGCTCGCAGCCCGGCACCACGAGCGTCCGGGCCGCCACGCTCGGGCGCGCGCGCACGGTCATCGACCGGACGCACCGCACACCGCGCTGCACCCCGGAGGCGGTGGCCGACGCGGTCAACGTGTCCACCCGCTCCCTCCAGCGGCTCTTCGAGGACGCGGGCACCACGGTCGCGAGCGAGATCGAGCGCTCCCGGGTCGCCAGCGCCGTGGAGCTCCTGCGCCGCCGCCCGCGGGAGGTCCCGCTCGAGGCGATCGCCACCGCGTCCGGATTCTCCTCGGCGGACCACCTCCGCCGTGCGCTCAAGCGCCGCGAGGGGCTCACCCCGAGCGACATCCGCGGCAGGATCGCACGTCCCGCCGACGGATCGGCAGCCGGCGAGGTCGTGCGGCTCCAGCCCCCGCTCGCCGACGCGCGCCGGGCGTAGCCGTTCACCTCGGCGCCGTCGGCTCCGTGGAGCATCGACCCCGACGAGCAACGTCCCGACGAGCCCTTCTCGGCGCGCAGAGCAGCGGCCCGGCCTCCACCGGGCGCCGTCGGTCGACGCCGCAGCCGCAGCGGGCTGCAGGCCGGGTCAGCCCGCGCAGTATCCGAGCTGGACGGTCGATCCCTGCGGGACGTCGCCCGGAGCCAGGGACTGGGTCGTGATGGGCGGGTTCGCCCGGGTCGCGTCGCAGGTCTCGTCCGGGACCTCGACCCCCACGAGTTGCAGCTTCTCGGAGGCGAGGGTGGCCAGCGCGCTGCTGAGGGACGTCCCGACGAGGTCGGGGAGCGTGACCTGGCCGGAGGAGACGGTGAGGTCGACCGGCGTGCCCGGGGCGACCTGCTGGCCCGCTCCGGGGGAGGCGGAGAGCACGACGTCGCCCGGGACGGTCGGCGAGTTCTCGCGGGTCTGAGAGCCCTCGACGAAGCCGACGGCGGTGAGCGCGTCGATGGCCTCAGCGAGGCTCTGCCCGACGGTGTCCGGCACGGCGACGGGCTGCGGGCCCTGGGACACGACGATGCGGATGACCGTCTCGGGTGCGACGATCGTGCCCGAGCCCGGATCCGTGCGGATCACCTCGCCCTCGGGGACGGTCGAGCTGTACTCCGCGACTTGGCTCGGCACGAGGTCGAGCTCGGTCAGGGTCGACTGGGCGCTGTCGTAGGTGGTCTCGGTGAGGGTGGGGACCTCGCGCGACTGCGACGGGAGGGTCGACGCGGGCTGGAGCGTCAGCACCCAGATCACGAGTGCGGCGACGATCACGGCCAGCACGACGATCGAGGACCAGATCCAGAGGACCGGCGGGCGGCGCTGGGTGCGGACGATCGAGTTGTCCTCGGCCAGCTGGCGGAGGGCGAGCTCGGAGTCGTTGACTCCACCCTGGCTGCGGGCCGCGAAGAGCGAGGTGGTCAGCTCGTCGATCGGGCGGTGGTCGGGGAGGCGTCCGGCGGCGGCGTCGCGCAGGTCGTCGCGGAACTCCGCAGCTCCCTGGAAGCGCTCGTAGCGGTCCTTGGAGAGTGCTCGGGCGACGACCGCGTCGAGCGCCGGCGTGACGGCCGGGTTGATGGAGCTCGGCGCCGGCGGCGTCTCGCTGACGTGCTGGTAGGCGACGGCCACCGGGGTGTCGCCGCGGAAGGGCGCACGGCCGGTGAGGAGCTCGAAGAGCACGATGCCGGCGGAGTAGAGGTCGCTGCGGGCGTCGACCTGCTCGCCCTTCGCCTGCTCGGGGGAGAAGTAGGCCGCGGTGCCGAGGATCGCCGTGGTCTGAGCGACCGTGGCGGCGGAGTCGGAGACGGCGCGGGCGATCCCGAAGTCCATCACCTTCACCTGGCCCGACGGGGTCAGCATGATGTTGCCGGGCTTGATGTCGCGGTGGACGACGCCTGCGCGGTGCGAGTACTCGAGGGCGGTGAGGATGCCCTCCGTGATGCGGACGGCCTCGTCCACGTCGAGGGGGCCCTCGGCGATCAGGTCCTTGAGGAGGCGGCCCTCGATGTGCTCCATGACGATGAAGGGCCGGCGCGACTCGGCGCCGTTGTCGTCGAGCGAGACCTCCTCGCCCGCATCGAAGACCCGGACGATCGTGGGGTGCGACATGCGCGATGCGGACTGCGCCTCCTGGCGGAACCGCAGGCGGAAGGCGGAGTCGGAGGAGAGGGAGAGCTTCAGCTCCTTGATGGCGACGGTGCGGCCGAGCCGGGTGTCGGTGCCGAGGTACACCTCGGACATCCCGCCGCGGCCGAGCCGGGGCCCGACCTGGTACCGTCCCGCGATCAGGCGACCCTCATCCGTCACGCGCACGCTCCCGCCCTGTACTTCCGTGTGGTGCGGCCCCGAGGAGCCACGGCAAGTGTACCTATGGGCCCCTCGTGTTCCGGGCGGGGGCGCGACGCGACGGCCGCGAGGCGCCGGGCCGGAGCGGTGCCCCGGCCCGGCGCGCCGCCGCTACTCGGAGGGGGTGGGCGTCGAGGTGGCCTTCGAGGTGGGCGTCGGCGCCGGGGTCGGAGCCGGTTCCTCGACGGTGACGGAGAGGGTGGGCGAGGCCGCCGACTCCGACTCGCCGCAGAGCACGGTGTACGTGACGTCGATCGTGCCGGCCGTGGTGCCGGCCTGGATCGTCGCGGTCGTCGAGTTCGACGGGTTGGTGCTCGTCACGTTCGCGCCCTCACCAGTCGCGGTCACCCGGTAACCGCTCACGGAGGTTCCGCTCGGGCACTGGTTGTAGTTGCTCCAGGTGACGTTGAACGTCGCGCCCGCCTCGACGCTGGAGGCGGCGGGGGTGACGGTCGGCACGGCGGTCGGTGCGTCCGGGGTCGCGACCTCGGTGAAGACGGAGACCTCGATGGTCGTGCCCTTCACCACGTTCGCGGTGGGGTTCACGTCCTCGACGAGTCCGACCTGCTCGGCGGTGGGGGCGCTCGGGCCGTCCGCGCGGCGGACGCCCATGCCCAGGGCCTCGAGCTCGGTCTCGACGTCGTCGAAGGAGCGCCCGACGTAGTCGGCCTTGTCGATGACGACCGTGTTCGAGGTCGGCGTCGGCGTGGGACTCGGAGTCTCGGACGGCGTCGGCGACGGGGCAGTGCTGGTCGTCGCGGTGGGGGAGGCGGCCGGGTCGCTGCTCCCGCCGGTCGTCAGGGCGAAGATCGTGCCCGCGATGACGACGGCGAGGATCACGATGAGGGCGATCAGCGGCCAGGTCCAGGGGCTGCGCCTGCGCGGCTCCTCGGAGGCCTCGAGCGGCTCCTCGATCGGCACGAACGGAGCGGCGGCCGCGGCCGCGGGCGCGCCGGAGGGGAGCACCGTGGTCGCCTGCGTCGCGCCCTGGTTGGAGGGGAGGACCGTGGTCGCCTGCGTCGCGGGCAGGTCGCTGAGGACCGCGGGGACGGCCAGCGCCGCTCCGCGCACGTCGCCCGAGCGCAGCGCCTGGGCCGCCCGCGCGAGGTGCGCGGCGGTGGCGGGGCGGTCGGCCGGCTTTTTGGCGATGCAGGAGTAGACGAGATTGCGCACCGGCTCCGCGACCGTGACCGGCAGCTCCGGCGGGGTGTCGTTGATCTGCGCCATCGCGATGGCGACCTGCGACTCGCCCGTGAAGGGGCGGCGCCCGGCCAGGCACTCGTACGCGACGATGCCCAGCGAGTAGATGTCGGTGGCGGGGGAGGCGGGCTGGCCGCTCGCCTGCTCCGGGGACAGGTACTGGACCGTGCCCATGACCTGGCCGGTCGCCGTCAGCGGGACCTGGTCGGCGATGCGCGCGATGCCGAAGTCGGTGATCTTGACGCGGCCGTCCGGCGTGATGAGCAGGTTGCCCGGCTTCACGTCGCGGTGCACGAGGCCCGCGGCGTGCGCGGCGTGCAGGGCGAGCGCGGTCTGCGCGACGATGTCGAGGACCTTGTCGGTCGACAGGACGCGCTCGCGCTCGAGGACGGTCGAGAGCGCCTCGCCGGGGACGAGCTCCATGACCAGGTAGGCCGAGCCGTCCTCCTCGCCGTAGTCGTAGACGTTGGCGATGCCCTCGTGGTTGACCAGCGCCGCGTGGCGGGCCTCGGCGCGGAAGCGCTCGAGGAAGCCGGGGTCGCCGAGGTACTCGTCCTTCAGGATCTTGATCGCGATGGTGCGGCCGATGACGAGATCGGTCGCCTGCCACACCTCTCCCATGCCGCCGATGGCGATCCGGGACTGCAGCTCGTAGCGTCCCCCGAAGGTGAGGCCTGTCGTGGGTCTCATTTGTTCAGCACCGCCTCTAGTACCTGTTGTCCGATGGGTGCGGCGATCAGGTTGCCGTACCCGGTCTGGCCGAGCCCTCCACCGTTCTCCACGAGCACGGTGATGGCGTACTGCGGGTCGTCCGCAGGCGCGAAGCCGGTGAACCAGAGGGTGTACGGGTCGTCCCCGCCGTTCTCGGCGGTACCGGTCTTACCGGCCACAGTGACGCCCCCTATTGTTGCATTCGTCGCCGCGCCGCCCTGGACGCTGGCGACCATCATCGCCTTGACGGCGTCCGCGGTCTGCGTGCTCACCGCCCGGCCGAGCGACTTCTCCTGGAACTGCTGCAGCACGCTGAGGTCCTGCGAGCGGATCGAGTCGACCAGGTTCGGCTGCATCACCTCGCCGCCGTTCGCGATCGCCGCGGAGACCATGGCGATCTGCAGCGGCGTCGCACGCACCTCGTACTGTCCGAAGGCGGTGAGGGCCGTCTGGGCGTCGTCCGTCTTCGTCGGGTACGTGCTCGCCTCGACCGACATCGGGATCTCGAGCTCGGTGTCGAAGCCGAACTTCTCGGCCTGCGAGCGGATCGCGTCCGCTCCCAGCTGCACGCCCATCTCGGCCATCGGGACGTTGCAGGAGAGCGAGACGGCGGTGGCCAGCGTGACCGTCTCTCCGGAGCCGCAGAGACCGCCTCCGGAGTTGATCACCTGCGACGAGGAGCCGGGCAGCGTGTACGACTCGACGTTGGGGAAGCTCGAGTCGGCGGTGAAGCGGCCGGACTCGAGGGCGGCCGAGGCCACGACGAGCTTGAAGACGGAGCCGGGCGGGTTGAGCGAGCCGCCGATGGCCCGGTTCACGAGGGGCTCGGAGGAGTCGTCGTTCAGCGCCCGGTAGGCGGCGAGGACGTCGTCGGTGTCGTGGGAGGCCAGCGCGGTGGGGTCGAAGGTGGGCTTCGAGACCATCGCGAGGATGCGGCCGGTGGCCGGCTCGGTCACGACGACGGCCCCCGTGTAGTCGCCGAGCGCGTCGAAGGCGGCCTGCTGGGCGACCGGGTCGATCGAGAGCTCGACCGACGCGCCCTTCGGGTCCTGGCCCGTGACGAGGTTGTTGATCTCGTCGAAGAACTGCGAGTTCGAGGTGCCCGAGAGGTAGTCGTTGAGCGTGCGCTCGATGCCGGTGGTGCCCTGGTTCAGGGTGAAGTAGCCGGTCACGGCGGAGTAGAGCGGGCCGTTCGCGTACTGCCGCTGGAACTTGTAGAGGTCGTCCGACGGCGTCGAGGAGGCGATCGGCTGACCGCCGGCGAGGATCGCACCGCGCTCGGTCGAGAAGCTCTCGTAGAGGGTCCGCGTGTTGCGGCCGTCCTCGTCGAGGGAGTCGGCCTGGATCACCTGGATGGTGGTGGTGGAGAGGAAGAGGGCCACGAACATCGTCAGCACGACGAGGCTCACCCGTTTGAGTTCTCGGTTCATCGACGGATCACACCACCAGACGAGGCTGACTGCGGACTGTGTCGGACAGGCGCAGCAGCACCGCCACGATCATCCAGTTCGCCACGAGGGAGGAGCCGCCGGCGGCGAGGAACGGCGTGGTCAGGCCGGTCAGCGGGATGACGCGGGTGACGCCTCCGATGACGATGAAGCACTGCAGGGCGATCACGAACGAGAGGCCGACTCCCAGGAGGCGCCCGAAGTCGTCCTGCCCGGCGAAGCCGATGCGGAACCCGCGCGAGACCAGCAGGAGGTAGAGCCCGAAGATCGCGAAGAGCCCGGCGAGGCCCAGCTCCTCGCCCAGGCTGGCGATGATGTAGTCGGACTGCGGGACCGGCGTGAGATCCGGCATCCCCTGGCCGAGGCCCGTGCCGAGCAGCCCGCCGTGCGCGAGGCCGAAGAGGCCCTGCACGAGCTGGTAGCTGCCGCCCGGATCCGCCCCGTAGCGCTCGGCGCTGAAGGGCTCGAGCCAGTTGGCGAAGCGGTTGCCCACGTAGTCGAGCGTCTGGCTCGCCAGCAGCGCGCCGCCGAGGAACAGGCCGACGCCGATGAGGACCCAGCCGGTGCGCCCGGTCGCGACGTAGAGCATGACCAGGAACAGGCCGAAGTAGAGCAGCGCCGTCCCCAGGTCGCGCTGGAAGACGATGACGCCCATCGTGACCGCCCAGACCACCAGGATCGGGCCGAGGTCGCGCAGGCGCGGGAAGCGCATCCCGAGGACGGTGCGGCCCACCATCGAGAGGGAGTCGCGGTTGCGCACGAGGTAGCCGGCGAAGAAGACCGCGAGGGCGATCTTGGCGATCTCGCCGGGCTGGAAGCTCGCCACGTCGCCGATCCCGATCCACACGCGCGCGCCGCTGACCTCGCGGCCGATGAAGGGCAGGAGCGGCAGCAGGAGCAGCACGATCGCCGCGAACCCGGCGACGTAGGTGTAGCGGAACAGCACGCGGTGGTTGCGGATGACCAGCAGCACCACGATCGCCGCCACGACGGCCAGGGCGCTCCAGAAGATCTGCCGCACCGCCACCGACTCCCAGCCGGTCGCGCCGTCGGCGATGTCGATCCGGTAGATCTCGGCGACGCCCAGGCCGTTCAGCACGGTGGCGATCGGGAGGAGGAAGGGGTCGGCCGCCGGGGCCGCGAAGCGCAGCACGACGTGCACGGCGAGCACGAGCGCCGAGAGGCCGGCGCCCAGCGAGACCAGCGTGGTGTCGATCGAGCCGAGGGCGCCGAGCTGCACGAGCACGATCGCGCCGGCGTCGATCAGGCATGCGCCGATCAAGAGCAGGAGCTCGAGATTGCGCAGCTTCTGGCGGAAGAAGCCCTGCCGCTCGGGGGCGGGGCGGGCGGTGGCCGTGGCGGCGTCCGTCATGGTGCTCCGTTCGCGTCCGTGAGGCGCTCGACGATGTCGACCGCGCCGGCGTAGGAGTCGGCGCTGATCGTCTGCTCCAGCTGCTCGACGTCGTAGGCGCGGAGGGAGTCGAGCGGGATGCCCGTGTCCTCCTTCACCTCCGAGAGCGAGAGCGGGCCGACCGACTGCTGGATGCCCTGGTAGATGATCACGGTGTCCCCGTCGGTGCCGACGTAGAAGCGCGACTGCGTCCAGTCGTAGGCGAAGAGGATCCCGAGGAATCCGATGATGAGCACGAGGGACAGGCCGACGAGCCAGGTGATGCGGCGGCGCAGGTGCCGGCGGCGGTCCTCCTCGATCAGCTCGTCGAGGTAGTCCTCGGACGCGGGCTCGAAGTGGGTGGGGCCCTGCGCGGCGGGAGCCCGGGTGTGCAGGCGGAGGCCGGGGATCCGGACGCGGTTCTGCGAGTCGTCGGTGCTGAAAGGCGTGGGCGCGGCGGCGGATCCGACGACCACCGGCTCCTCCACGGGGGCGAGGATGCGCGCGGTGTCGCCCGCCCCGGGGATGTCGAGGACGACGACGGTGACGTTGTCCGGGGCGCCGTGCGAGAGGCTGTCGCGGATCAGGCGGTCGGCCACCTCCTGCGCGGTCTCGTCGCGGCTGAGCTCCTTGAGGATCTCGTCGTGCGGGACGACGCCGGAGAGGCCGTCGGAGCAGATCAGCCAGCGGTCGTGCGGCTCGGTCTCGAGCGTGAGCGTGTCGATCTCGGGGTTGGTGTGCACGTCGCCGAGGACCCGCATCAGGACGGAGCGGCGCGGATGCGTCATCGCCTCCTCCTCCGTGATGCGGCCGGAGTCGACCAGGCGCTGCACGAAGGTGTGGTCGGTCGTGACCTGCTCGAGCCGGCCGTCGCGGAGGACGTAGATGCGGGAGTCGCCGATGTGCGCGATCGCCACCGACTCGCCGACGCGGGCGATCGCGCTGACGGTGGTGCCCATGCCGGTGAGCTCGGGGTGGTCGACCACGGCGTCGGCCAGCAGGGTGTTGGCCGCCAGCAGGGTGCGCTTGAGCTCGTCCTCGGCCTCGTAGGTGGAGGCGTAGACGCGGTCCGCCTCCGCGATGCGCTTGATCGCGATGGAGGAGGCGACGTCGCCGCCCGCGTGGCCGCCCATGCCGTCGGCGACGACGAAGAGCTGCCGGCCCGCGTAGCCGGAGTCCTGGTTGTTCGAGCGGATCCTGCCGACGTGCGAGACGGCGGCGCTCTCGCGCACCGCGCCGTGGCCGGAGCCGCTCTCCGGAGTGGGGGCCACGCGCTACGACCGCCGCAGTTCGAAGGTGGTGGTGCCGACCTTCACGGGCGTGTCCAGCGGCACCTTGGTGGGTGCGCCGACGCGGCGGCCGTCGAGGAAGGTGCCGTTGGTGGAGTCGAGGTCCTGGATCATCCACTCGTCGTTCCAGAGGAGCAGGCGCGCGTGGTGGGTCGAGGTGTAGTCGTCGCGGATGACCAGCGTCGACTCCGCGGAGCGGCCGATCGTCAGCGGGTCGCCGGTCAGCTCGAGCTCGGTGCCCCGCTTGGGGCCCGAGGTGATCACGAGGCGCTGCGCCGTGTGGACCGTGGCGGCGCCTCCCTGCTCGGCGCGCTCGGCGGCGGCCTCTCGGCTCCTCCGGGCCGAGGGGGCCGACGGAGAGGCGGGCTGCGCGGGCGTGGGAGCCGCGGCGGCCGCGGCGACCACGGGCTGGGCCGCCGTCACGAACGGGGCCTCGGGGGACGCGGCCTGCGCGCCGGGCGGCAGCTTGCGCACGCGCTGCCCGAACAGGTCGGAGCGCAGCGCGTAGACGATGCCGAACACGAAGAACCACAGCAGCGCGAGGAACGCGATGCGCAGGAGGAAGAGAGTGAGCTCGCTCATAGCCGGTCGTCCCAGAATCCCTCGGAGCCGCGTCCGGCTGCCCTGCCGGACGACGGGCGGTCGGTGCGTGCGGGCGCGGAGCCCTGCACGACGCGGTAGACGATCGAGGTGCGCCCGATCGTGATGGTCTGCTCGGGGGCCAGGGGCGCCTGCGTGACGGGCCGGCCGTCGAGCTTGGAGCCGTTCGTGGACCCGAGGTCGTGCACCTGGGCGCGGGAGCCGTCCCAGAGGATCTCGACGTGCTTGCGGGACGTGCCCGAGTCGTCGACGGTGATGTCGGCGTCGCTGCCGCGGCCGATGACGGTGCGCGCCTTCGTGATCGGGTGGCGCCGGCCGTCGATGTCGAGGACGGGCGTGTAGGCGACGGTGCCCTTCACGCTGCGGGAGTCGACCTCGACCATGCCGTCGCTGAGCGCCGGATCGACGGCGAGGGAGATGTCGATCGGGCCGGGGAAGCGGAAGCCCTGCTTGGTGGCGTGCTCGGTGGCGACCGTGGTGAGCTCGTCGATCAGGGTGGCGCCGAGGCGCTGCATCCGGTCGAGGTCGGTCGCGGACATCCGCAGGACGAGGCTGTTGGGGACGAGGATGCGGTCGCGGCTGACCACGGCGGCGGAGGTGTCGAGCTCCCGGCGGAGGGCGGAGGCGAGCTCGACCGGCTGCAGACCCGACTTGAAGGTCCGCGCGAACGCGCCGTTGACGACGCGCTCGAGTCCCTTCTCGAAGTTGTCCAGTATGCCCACAGTCTTCCGATCTTCCGGTTCTTCGCCTTCTCGGCGGTCGCGCACGGATCGAGATGTCTGCGCGCCCGTCGCCGCTTCCTCTTCTTGGTCTGCGCCGCGCACGGCTACGGGCATGTTACTGGGATGGTCTGGATGCGCGATCCTCCGCGGTGGTTTCGCGGCCGGAGTGCCGTGTGCGCGCTCTCACCGGCACGGCCCGGTGGCGGCTCCCGGGGGAGCTCCGGCCCGGGGCGGCGGGTGCCGGTTCGGCTCCGGGGCCGGGGGATGCTACGATTTCTCGTCGGCGCTTCGGTGCCGCTGGTGAGCGCGAGTGGCGGAATAGGCAGACGCGCACGGTTCAGGTCCGTGTGCCCGAAAGGGCGTGGGGGTTCAACTCCCCCCTCGCGCACCAGAGTTCACGAGAACCGGAGTTCGAGAGAACCGGGTTCGAGAGAACCAGAGGAGAAGCCCCCGATCGGATGTCCGGTCGGGGGCTTCTCCCGTTCCCGGGTGCGGTGCGCCGCGGGGCGGGCTCCTGTCGTGTCGTTCTCGCGGGCGGCGTCCCGCGGAGGGGCGGTGTTCACCGGGAGGTCGGCGCGAGGTCGTCCGGCGCGGGCACGCTCGCGGGGTGATCGCCCTCCGTGCCGACGTGTCCGCCCTCGATACGCAGGCGCTGCCCGAGCTGCTCCGACGCCTCCGGCGGCACCGGAGCGTGCAGGTGGGGGAGTGCCAGTGGATCGCGGTGCTGCCCGGATCGGGCCCGGTGCTGCTGACGGCCGGCGACCGGCTCGTGCTCGACCTGCTGATCGAGCGGCGCGCGCTGCTCCCCGTGGTGATCGACGCGCTCGAGGCGGAGCTGCGCAGCGGCGGCTTCCGCGAGCGGATCGCGCTGAGCTGGAGCACGCCGGACACGGTGCCCGTGCTGCTGCGCTGACGGCTCGCGGTCAGCGGCGGGTGAGCTCCACGACCGGGATGATGCGGGCGGTGCGCTTCTCGTAGTCGAGGAAGCCGGCGGAGGCGGTGGTGAAGCGGGCCCAGCCGGCGTCGCGCTCCTCCCCGGCGAGGACGCGCGCCCGGACGTCGACGGTGCCGTCGTCGGGGGTCTCGATCGCCAGGTCCGGGTGGGCGATCATGTTGTGGAACCAGGCGGGGTGCTTGGGCGCACCGGCGGCGGACGCGGCGAGCAGCCAGACGTCCTCGGAGGGGTGCAGCGCCATCAGGGGAGTCACGCGCTCCTCACCGGAGCGGGCGCCGCGGTGGTGCACCAGCACGAGGCTCCTCCCGAAGCCGCCCGTGGTCACGGTCCCGCCGTTCGCGCGGAACTCCTCGATGATCGTGTCGTTCCAGTCGGCCATGCTCGTCCTCCTCGACGCGGTGCCGGCACTCGAGTGCCGGGGTCAGGCGCGGGCGCCCAGAGCGTCCTCGCGGCTGCTGCTCCCACCCGGCGGCTGTGCGCCCCCGGTGACGGCGGCGGGATCCGCCAGCGCCCGCCGCCAGGGTAGCTCCGCGGCGCCGACGAGTTCCAGCCTCGAGCGCAGGGCCGCGCGCTCGATCCGCACGCCGCGCGCGAGGTCGCTCAGGGCGCGGGCCGAGACGCGGGCGGCGAGGCGCTCGCGGTCGACGGTGAGCAGCGAGCCGAGGAAGCCGCCGAGCACGACCGCGGTGGGGTTGAAGAGGTTGATGTAGGTGGACAGGCCCTCCGAGAGCAGGTCGACCTGGCGGGCGACCTCGCCCAGGACGGCGGGGTCGCGGGAGGTGCCCAGGGCGATGTCGAGCTCGTCCTGGTCGAGGACGCGGGCGCCGAGGACGTCGAGGAGGGAGCGCATCCGGACCTCGGCCTCGAGGCAGCCGCGCCGGCCGCAGCCGCAGAGGCGGCCGTTCGTGGCGACGAGGGTGTGGCCCAGCTCGGCCGCGAACCCCGAGGAGCCCTGGAGCGGGACGCCGCCGATGATGACTCCTCCGCCGATGCCGCCCGCGCCGCCGGTGACGTAGACGACGTCGGCCACGCCGTGCGCGGCTCCGAAGAGGGACTCGCCGATGGCGCCGAGGGTCGCGTCGTTGCCGACGGCGACCGGGAGGTCGAGGGCGCGGCTCAGCTGGGTGGCGAGGTCGACGTCGCGCCAGCCCAGGTGCGGGGCGCGGTGGACGAAGCCGGAGTCGGCCTGGACGAGGCCGGGGACGGCGACGCCCGCGCCGACCAGCGTGCGGAGCGACTCCCGCTCGGAGCGGAAGCCCTCGACGATCCCGGTGACGACGCGGACCACCGTGGCCGGGCTCGCGGGCTTGGGGGTGTCGAAGCGGACGCGGCGCAGCAGCTCGCCGTGCAGCCCGACCAGGCCGACGATGATCGCATCGGTGTCGAGGTGGACGCCCACGGCCGCGAACCGGTCGCCGGGGACGACGGTGGCGCTGGGGCGGCCGATGCGGCCGTCCGGTGCGGTGGTCTCCTCCGCCACCCAGCCGAGCTCGCTCAGCTCGCCGACCAGGTTCGCGACGGCGGAGCGGTTCAGCCCGGTGAGGCGGCCGAGCTCGGCGCGGCTGGTGGGACCGGAGCGGTGCACCAGGGTCGCGAGGCTCGCGAGGTTCGTGCGGCGCAGCAGCGCGTTGCTGGAGGCTCCGACTGCTCCTGCCATGATCGCCTGCCTGTCGCTGGACCCCGACGGGTCTCGGATGCACTCGGGCGCGGCTCCCCCGAGGAGAAGCCGCGCCCGAGAACTGTAGAAGAGAAGGACGAGGAGCGCTGCTGGGCGGCGCCCGGCGTTCGCCTAGCGGCCGCCGGCGCGGCGCTTGTTGAAGATGTCGAACGCCACCGCGAGCAGGAGCACGAAGCCCTTGATCGCCATCTGCCAGGCCGCGTCGACCGAGAGGATGGACAGGCCCATGTTGAGCACGCCCATCACGAGTCCGCCGATGACGGCTCCGACGACGGTGCCCACGCCTCCCTGGACGGCGGCGCCGCCGATGAAGACCGCGGCGATCGCGTCCAGCTCGTAGTTCTGTCCGGCCGAGGCGACCGCACCGCCGGCGCGGGCGGTGCTGACGATGCCCGCGACTCCGGCCAGTGCGCCCATGTTGACGAAGATGAAGAAGTTGACCCACTTCGTCTTGACGCCGGACATCATCGCGGCGAACAGGTTGCCGCCCATCGCGTAGATGTGGCGGCCGAAGACCGTCCGGCCGAGCACGAAGCTGTAGGCGAGGATCAGCACGGCGAGCACGATCAGGATGATCGGGGTTCCGCTGTAGCCGGCGAGCAGCCAGGAGAGGGCCATGATCGCGATGACGGCGATGGCCGACTTCGCCACCAGCGAGCCGATGGGCTCGCGGGGCAGCTCGAGGCGGCGGAGGGTCGCACGGCTGCGGAGCTGCTGGGCCACGAGGACGACGCAGACGATCAGGCCGAGGACCAGGGTGAGCGCGTCGCGCCCGGCGATGCCGCCGAGGACGCCCGGGAGCCAGCCGGCGCCGATCGCGGTGAACTCGGTGGGGAGGCCGTTGATCGTTCCGCCGGTGAGGAGGACGAGGGTGAAGCCGCGGAAGATCAGCATGCCAGCGAGGGTCACGATGAATGCCGGTATGCCGACGAAGGCGACCCAGAAGCCCTGCCATGCTCCGACGGCGGCGCCGGTGACGAGGGCGACGACGACGGCCGCCCACCAGGGCAGGCCCCAGTTGTTCATCGCGATCGCCGAGATGGCGCCGACCATCGCCACGACCGAGCCGACCGAGAGGTCGATGTGGCCGGCGATGATGACCATCACCATGCCGATCGCGAGGATCAGCACGTAGGCGTTCTGCTGGATCAGGTTGTTGACGTTGCCGGGCAGGAGCAGGCGCCCGCCGGTCAGCACCTGGAAGAGCAGGATGATGATGGCCAGCGCGGCGAGGATGCCGTACTGCCGGAGGTTGATGTTCAGCCGGCGCGAGCGCTTGGGCGGGGTGGAGGGCGTGTTGGCGGGCGTGTCCGCCGGCGCTGTGGTGGTCGTGGCGCTCATCGGGCCTGTTCCTTTCCGGCGGTCATGTAGTGCATGAGGTGCTCCTGGGTGGCGTCGGCGCGATCGATCTCGCCCGTGATCCGTCCCTCGGAGATGGTGTAGATGCGGTCGGCGAGGCCGATCAGCTCGGGCAGCTCGGACGAGATGACGACGACCGCCTTGCCCTGGGCCGCGAGCTCGTTGATGATCCCGTAGATCTCGTACTTGGCTCCCACGTCGATGCCGCGGGTGGGCTCGTCGAGGATCAGCACGTCGGGACCGGAGAAGATCCACTTCGAGAGGACGACCTTCTGCTGGTTGCCGCCGGAGAGCTTCCCCGTGACGGCCGAGACGGTCGGCGCCTTGATGTTCATCTTCGATCGGTACGAGTCGGCGACCTTGTACTCGCGGTGCTTGTCGATCACGCCGAGCCGGGCCAGGCGCGAGAGCGCGGCGGCCGAGACGTTGACGGTGATGTCGCCGATGAGGTTGAGCCCGTAGCGCTTGCGGTCCTCGGTCGCGTAGGCGAGGCCGTTGCGGATCGCCTCGTCGACGGTGCGGGTCTGGATCTCCTCGCCGTCCTTGTAGACGCGGCCGGAGATGCCGGTGCCGTAGCTCCTCCCGAAGATGCTCATCGCGAGCTCGGTGCGTCCGGCGCCCATCAGGCCCGCGAAGCCGACGATCTCGCCGGCGCGGACGGTGAAGGAGGCGTCGTCGACGACCACGCGGTTGATGTCGACGGGGTGGTGGACCGTCCAGTTCTCGACGCGCAGCTTCTCCTCGCCGATCTGCGGGTCGCGCGGCGGGAACATGCTGTTGAGGTCGCGGCCGACCATCGCGCGGATGATCCGGCTCTCGGACGCCTCCTCGCCGGCCATCGGGAAGCTCTCGATGGTGCGGCCGTCGCGGATGATCGTGACGGTGTCCGCGATGGCGCGGATCTCCTTCAGCTTGTGGCTGATGATGATGCAGGTGATGCCCTGCTTGCGGAGCTGGTCGATCAGGCCGAGCAGGTGGTCGCTGTCCTCGTCGTTGAGGGCGGCGGTGGGCTCGTCGAGGATGAGGAGCTTCACCTCCTTGGCGAGGGCCTTGGCGATCTCGACGAGCTGCTGCTTGCCGACGCCGAGCTCGAGGATCTTGGTCGCGGGGCTCTCGGCGAGGCCGACGCGGGCGAGCAGCTTGGCCGCCTCCGCGTTGGTCGCGTTCCAGTTGATGACGCCGCGGGTCGACTTCTCGTTGCCGAGGAAGATGTTCTCGGCGATGGAGAGGTAGGGGCTGAGGGCGAGCTCCTGGTGGATGATCACGATGCCGTCGGCCTCGCTGTCGTTGATCGACCGGTACTGCGCCTCCTCGCCCTCGAACTCGATGGTGCCCTCGAAGCTGCCGTACGGGTACACGCCGGAGAGGACTTTCATCAGGGTCGACTTGCCGGCGCCGTTCTCGCCGCAGATGGCGTGGACCTCGCCGGGCTGGACCGAGAGCGAGACGCCGTCGAGGGCGCGGACGCCGCCGCCGAACTCCTTGACGATGTCGCGCATGATGAGGATGGGACTGGCCAACAGGGCCTCACTTCGTTGGGGGGAGTGGTGTGCGGACGGGGAGGCGGGGGCGGGGAGGATCGCTCCTCCCCGCCCCCGCCCGACGGATCAGAGTCCGACGTCGCCGGCCTTGAGGAAGCCGGAGTCGACGAGGACCGACTGCACGTCGTCCTTCGTGACGACCTGCGGCTCCAGCAGGTAGGACGGGACGACCTTCTCGCCGTTGTCGTAGGTCTCGGTGTCGTTGACCTCGGGCTCCTCGCCCGCGACGATCGACTGCACCATCTGGAAGACGCGGTCGCCGAGGGTGCGGGTGTCCTTCCAGACCGTCATGGACTGCTCGTCGGCGAGGATCGCCTTGACGTTGGCCTTGTCGGCGTCCTGGCCGGTGATGACCGGGTAGTCGGCGCCGGGGGTGTAGCCGGCCGACTTCAGCGAGGCCTCGATGCCGATGGCCAGGCTGTCGTTGGGGGAGAGCACGACGTCGACCTTCTGGCCGCCGGTGTAGAAGGACGAGAGGCGGTTGTCCATCTCGGACTGCGCCTTGTCGGAGGCCCAGCCCTGGATGCCGATCGAGGCCCAGTCGTCGTCCGACGCGGGCGACTTGCCCGAGGGGACGGTGAGCTTGCCGCTCTCGATGTAAGGCTGCAGGACGTCCCACGCGCCGGAGAAGAAGAACTTCGCGTTGTTGTCGTCGGGGCTGCCGGCGAAGGGCTCGAGGGTGAAGGGACCCGCGGCGTTCTTCAGGTCGAGGGTCGACTCGATGTACTGGCCCTGGAGCTGGCCGACCTTGTAGTTGTCGAAGGTCGCGTAGTAGTCGACGTCCGCGGTGCCGTTGATGAGACGGTCGTAGGCGATGACGGTGGCGTTCTGCTTCTTCGCCTCGGCGAGGACGGGCGCGAGCGCCTCGCCGTCGATCGCGGCGATGACCAGGATCTTGGAGCCGCCGGCGATCTGGTTCTGGATCTGCGAGATCTGCTGATCGGTCTTGTTGTCGGCGTACTGGAGGTCGACGGTGCAGCCGTCGCCCTCGAGCTGCGACTGGAGGCCTTCGCCGTCGTTGATCCAGCGCTCGAGGCTGCGCGTGGGCATCGAGATGCCGACGGTGCAGTCGCCTTCCGCGCCGGCGCCGGCAGCGGCGCCTCCGGAGTTGGCGGGGCTCGCGGAACAGGCCGCGAGGCCGAGGGAGATGATGCCGGCGGCGGCCAGCGTGGTGATGCCGCGGGAGAACTTCATGGAGTGCATTCCTCTCTGAAAGCAGTGTCCGAGGGAGAGGACGACAAGAGGCGTGCACGTGTGGCGCACGTCGTCGTGTCGTCGCCCGGGAGGGCGGGAGAGCCCCGAGGGGCTTTGTCCACGGAGAGAACATATTCCTTCGATCGGGGGGAGTAAAGCGCGGGCGGCGAATTTGTCCAGGCGATGCCGAAATGTGATCTTCGGGACGTCGACCCCCGCCGTTGCTGGGGGAGAACGCTCTCACCGCTCGGCTCCCGCCCGGCTCGCGCCCCTCCGCCGGGCGCCCGCCGCCGTCCGCGTGAGGGAAACGCGAGGACTCCGGGCCGGGCCGTAGGGGAACCGTGAGGACCGCTCCGAGGGGCCCCCGCGAGGTGTTGCATCGCTTCCTGTGCCGCTTCCCGGCAGGCGTCCGGTCCCGGGCGTCGTCCGCTCCCCGGATGGAGTCCTCCGTGCTCGACCTCGCCTACCTCCTCGGCGTGCTCGCCCTCTTCTCGCTCATCGCTCTCGCCGCGAAGGGGGTCGAGCGGCTGGGCGGACCGCCCCCCTCGGCGACCCGCGGGACCCGCGAGAAGGAGGCGGGCCGGTGATCGTCTTCGACGCCCTCGCGGCCGTGCTGGCGCTCGCCGCCGTCGTCTACCTCGTCGCGGCCCTGATCCGACCGGAGCGCTTCTGATGGATCCGCTCCTCGCCGTCCTCCAGGTCGCGACCGTCGGCCTGGCCGTCGCCCTCCTCCACCGCCCCCTCGGCGACCACATGTTCCGCGTCTACACCTCGACGCGCGACCTCGCCCTCGAGCGCGGCGTCTACCGCCTCATCGGCGTCGACTCCGCGGGCGAGCAGAGCTGGCGCGCCTACCTCCGGGCCGTGCTGGCCTTCTCGCTCGTCGGCGTGCTCCTGCTCTACGGGATGCAGCGCCTCCAGGCGGTCCTGCCCGGCTCCCTCGGCCTGCCCGCGGTGCCGGAGGGGCTGGCGTTCAACACCGCCGTCTCGTTCGTCACCAACACCAACTGGCAGTCCTACTCCCCGGAGGCGACCCTCGGCTTCGCGGTGCAGCTCGGCGGCCTCGCCGTGCAGAACTTCGTCTCGGCGGCCGTGGGCCTGGCCGTGGCGGTGGCGCTGATCCGCGGATTCGCGCGCCGCTCCTCCGGAACGCTCGGCAACTTCTGGGTCGACCTCGTGCGCGGCACGCTGCGCCTCCTGCTGCCCCTCGCGGTGGCGGCAGCGGTCGTGATGATCGCGGGCGGCGTGATCCAGAACCTGAACGGCCCGCTGACGGTGACCACGCTCACCGGCGGCGAGCAGAGCATCCCGGGCGGCGCGGTGGCCTCGCAGGAGGCGATCAAGCTGCTCGGCACCAACGGCGGCGGCTACTTCAACGCCAACTCCGCGCACCCGTTCGAGAACCCCTCGGCGTGGGTGTCGCTGCTGCAGATCGTGCTGATCCTCGCGATCCCGTTCTCGCTGCCGCGCACCTTCGGCCGGATGGTCGGCGACGTGCGGCAGGGCCGCGCGATCCTCGCGGCGATGGCGACGATCTTCGTCGTGTCGCTCGCGGCCCTCACCGCGCTGGAGGCGGCGGGCGGCGGATCCGCGGCGCAGGCCGCCGGAGCCGCGATGGAGGGCAAGGAGACGCGCTTCGGCATCGCCGGCTCCGCCCTCTACGCGACCGCCTCGACGCTCACCTCGACCGGCGCCGTCAACGCGATGCACGACTCCTTCACCGCGCTCGGCGGCATGCTGCCGATGCTCAACATGATGCTCGGCGAGGTCGCCCCCGGCGGCGTCGGCTCGGGCCTCTACGGGATGCTCGTGCTCGCGGTGCTGGCAGTGTTCGTCGGCGGGCTGCTGGTCGGCCGGACGCCCGAGTACCTGGGCAAGAAGCTCGGCCCGCGCGAGATCAAGCTCGCGAGCCTCTACATCCTCGTGACGCCGACGCTCGTGCTGGCCGGCACGGCCCTGAGCTTCGCGATCCCGGCGGTGCGGGAGGACGTGGAGAGCACGTCGATCCTGAACCCCGGGCTGCACGGGCTCTCGGAGGTGCTCTACGCCTTCACCTCCGCGTCCAACAACAACGGCTCGGCGTTCGCGGGGCTGACGGCGAACACGCCCTGGCTCAACACGGCGCTCGGCGTCGCGATGCTCCTCGGCCGCTTCCTCCCGATCCTGCTGGTGCTCGCCCTGGCCGGCTCGCTCGCGGCGCAGTCGCCGGTGCCCTCCAGCGCCGGCACGCTGCCCACCCACCGGCCGCAGTTCGTCGGCCTCCTCGTGGGCGTCACGGTCGTCGTGACCGCGCTCACCTACTTCCCCGTACTCGCGCTGGGCCCCCTGGCGGAAGGACTGCGACTCCGATGACCACTGCACTCACCGAGGCCCCCGCGGAACCCGCGCGCCCCACCCGCGCCGCCCTCGGGCCGCGCCAGCTCGCCGCCGCGCTCCCCGGAGCGCTGCGCAAGCTCGATCCGCGCCTGATGTGGCGCAACCCCGTGATGTTCATCGTCGAGGTCGGCGCGGTGCTGACCACGGTGCTGGCGATCGCTGAGCCGTTCCTCGGGGGGCCGGAGGAGTCGGGCGGATCGACGGTGCCCGTCACCTTCACGGCCGGCATCGCGATCTGGCTCTGGCTCACCGTGGTGTTCGCGAACCTCGCGGAGTCGGTGGCCGAGGGCCGCGGCAAGGCCCAGGCCGAGAGCCTGCGCGCCACCCGGACCAGCACTCCGGCCCGGCGCGTGGCCGACTACGACCCCGCGGACCCCTCCGCCCTGTCGGCCCGCCTGGTCGAGGTCTCCTCGGCCGAGCTGCAGCTGGGCGACGTGGTCGTGGCGGAGGCGGGCGACCTCGTCCCCGGCGACGGCGACATCGTCTGGGGCATCGCCTCCATCGACGAGTCGGCGATCACGGGCGAGTCGGCGCCGGTCGTCCGCGAGAGCGGGGGCGACCGCAGCGCGGTGACGGGCGGCACGCGAGTGCTCTCGGACCGGATCGTGGTGCGCATCACCTCGCGGCCGGGCGAGACCTTCGTCGACCGGATGATCGGCCTGGTCGAGGGCGCGTCGCGGCAGAAGACGCCGAACGAGATCGCGCTCGACATCCTCCTGGCGAGCCTCTCGATCGTGTTCGTCGTGGTCGTGCTGACCCTGAACCCGATCGCCTCGTTCGCGGGAGCCTCCGTGAGCGTCCCGGTGCTGGTCGCCCTGCTCGTCTGCCTCATCCCGACCACCATCGGCGCCCTCCTCTCGGCCATCGGCATCGCCGGCATGGACCGGCTCGTGCAGCGCAACGTGCTCGCGATGTCCGGCCGGGCCGTGGAGGCGGCGGGCGACGTCACGACGCTCCTGCTCGACAAGACGGGGACGATCACCTACGGCAACCGCCGGGCGGTGGCGTTCCTCCCGCTCGACGGAGTGGCGCAGGCCGCCCTCGTCGACGCGGCCGCCTCCTCGTCGCTCAGCGACCCGACGCCCGAGGGGAAGTCGATCGTCGACCTCGCGGGCGACTCGGGCCGCCCCGCCGTCGAGCCCGCTCAGGCCGCCGTGGTGCCGTTCACCGCGCAGACCCGGATGAGCGGGCTCGACCTCCCCGACGGCTCCTCCATCCGCAAGGGCGCCGGCTCGGCCGTGCGCGCCTGGGTGGAGGAGGAGGGGCCGCTGCCGTCCGCGGTCGCGGCGCGCCTCACGGTGCTCGTCGACGGCGTCTCGGAGAGCGGCGGCACGCCCCTGGTCGTCGCAGTGAAGGACGCCCACGGCGCCCGCCTGCTCGGCGTCGTGCACCTGAAGGACGTGGTGAAGGACGGGCTCGCCGAGCGCTTCTCGGAGCTGCGCGCGATGGGCATCCGCACCGTGATGATCACGGGCGACAACCCGCTGACCGCGAAGGCGATCGCGGCGGAGGCGGGAGTCGACGACTACCTCGCCGAGGCGACCCCCGAGGACAAGCTCGCCCTGATCCGGCGCGAGCAGGAGGGCGGCGCGCTGGTCGCGATGACCGGCGACGGCACCAACGACGCCCCGGCCCTCGCGCAGGCCGACGTGGGCGTGGCGATGAACACCGGCACCTCGGCGGCGAAGGAGGCGGGCAACATGGTCGACCTCGACTCCGACCCCACCAAGCTCATCGACATCGTGCGGATCGGCAAGCAGCTGCTGATCACCCGCGGCGCGCTCACCACGTTCTCGATCGCGAACGACGTGGCGAAGTACTTCGCGATCATCCCGGCGATGTTCGCGGGGGTCTTCCCCGGGCTCGCGGTGCTGAACGTGATGCAGCTGCACTCGCCGGCCTCGGCGATCCTCTCGGCGATCGTGTTCAACGCGCTGGTGATCGTCGTGCTGATCCCGCTCGCGCTGCGGGGAGTGGCGTACCGCCCGGTCGCCGCCTCGCGCATCCTCAGCCGCAACCTCCTGGTCTACGGGCTGGGCGGAGTGATCGCTCCGTTCCTCGGGATCAAGCTCGTCGACCTGATCGTCGCCGCGATCCCCGGCTTCTGACCCGCCCGTCCCGACCACCGAAGACAGAGAGAAGAGACCATGTTCCGTCCCTACGGTGTCGCGCTGCGCGCGATGATCGTGCTCACCGTGCTGCTGGGAGCGGCGTACCCGCTCGCGGTGCTCGGGATCGGGCAGCTCGCCCTGCCCGCCCAGGCGAACGGCTCGCTGCTGCGCCAGGACGGCGCGGTGATCGGCTCGTCGCTGATCGGCCAGTCGTTCACGGACGCCGACGGAGCGCCCCTGCCCGAGTGGTTCCAGTCGCGTCCCTCCGCCGCGGGCTACGACGCCGCGGCCTCGACCGGCAGCAACCTCGGCCCCGAGAACGCCGACCTGGTCGCGTCCGTCGAGGAGCGCCGGGCCGCGATCGCCGCCTTCGAGGGCGTCGACCCGGCCGCGGTGCCGGCCGATGCGCTGACCGCCTCCGCCTCGGGGCTCGACCCCGCGATCAGCCCCGCCTACGCGCAGCTGCAGGCGCCCCGCGTCGCCGCCGCCCGCGGGCTCGACGTGAGCGCCGTGCGCGCGCTGGTCGAGGAGCACACCGCGGGCCGCGAGCTCGGGTACCTCGGCGAGCCGACGGTGGACGTGCTCGAGCTCAACGCCGCTCTCGCGCGGCTGTGACCGCTCCGGTGGCGCCTCCGGCTCGTAGAATCGCGATCGGCTCGTCGCGACCGTCCGATCGAGCGGATCGACGCCGGTCCCGCGAGCCCGGGGCGCCCCGGAGCCGCGAGCACGAGGGGAGGCCGGGAGCATGACGAAGGGCCGCCTGCGCGTGCTCCTCGGAGCCGCGCCCGGAGTGGGCAAGACCTACACGATGCTCGAGGAGGGCCGCCGGCTCGCCGCCGAGGGCCGCGACGTCGTGGTGGCCGTGGTCGAGACGCACGGCCGCTCCGCCACCGCCGCGATGGTCGAGGGGCTGGAGGTCGTGCCGAGGAGGGCCGTCGAGCACCGCGGTGTGCTGCTCGACGAGATGGACCTCGACGCGGTGCTCGCCCGCCGGCCCGACGTCGCGCTGGTCGACGAGCTCGCGCACACCAACGCCCCCGGCTCCCGGCACGAGAAGCGCTGGGAGGACGTGCGGACGCTCCTCGACGCCGGCATCACCGTCTTCTCGACCGTGAACATCCAGCACATCGAGTCGCTCAACGACGTGGTGCACGCGATCACCGGAGCGCCGCAGCGCGAGACGATCCCGGACGCGGTCCTCCGCGCCGCCGATCAGATCGAGGTCGTCGACCTGGCGCCCCAGGCGCTGCGCGACCGCCTCGCCGACGGCCGGGTCTACCCGCCCGAGCGCATCGACGCGGCGCTGTCCAACTACTTCCGGCTCGGCAACCTGACCGCCCTGCGCGAGCTCGCGCTGCTCTGGCTCGCCGACGAGGTCGACAGCGCGCTCCGCGACTACCGCGTCGAGCACGGCATCGACAGCACCTGGGAGGCGCGCGAGCGCGTGGTCGTGACCCTCACCGGCGGCCCGGAGGGGGAGACCCTGCTGCGGCGCGGCGCGCGGATCGCGGCCCGCGCCTCCGGGGGCGACCTGCTCGCCGTGCACGTGGTGACCCCCGACGGCCTCCGCACTCCCCGGCCGCACGTGCTCGAGGCGCAGCGGGTGCTGGTCGAGAAGCTCGGCGGCAGCTACCACCAGGTGGTCGGCGAGGACGTGCCGCGCACGCTGGTCGAGTTCGCCCGCTCGGTGAACGCGACGCAGCTGGTGATCGGCGTGAGCAGGCGGAGCCGCCTCGCCTCGGCGCTGACGCCCGGCACGGCGTCGACGGTGATCCGCGAGTCCGGCAACATCGACGTGCACATCGTCAGCCACTCCGCCGCCGGGCGCACCGCGGTGCTGCCGAGGCTCGACGGGGCCCTGACGCTGCGGCGCCGCCTCCTGGGACTGGCCCTCGCCCTCGTGGGCGGCCCGCTGGTGACCTGGCTGCTCTCGAGCCTCCGCAGCGACGAGTCGATCACGAGCGACGTGCTCTCGTACCAGCTGCTGGTGGTGGTGGTCGCGCTGGTCGGCGGGCTCTGGCCGGCCCTCTTCGCGGCCGTGCTCTCGGGGCTGACCCTCGACTTCTTCTTCGTCGATCCGCTCTACACGATCACCGTCGACGAGCCTCTGCACGCGCTGGCGCTGGTGCTCTACGTGCTGAACGCGGCGCTCGTCAGCGCCGTGGTCGACCGCGCGGCCCGGCGGGCGCGGGCCGCCAAGCGGTCGGGGGCGGAGTCGGAGCTGCTGGCGACGATCGCGGGCGGCGTGATCCGCGGGCAGGGGGCGCTGCAGGCGATCCTCGAGCGCTCGCGCGAGGCGTTCGGGCTGACCGGCGTGCGGCTGCTGCGCGGCGGCGAGCTCGTCGCGGCCGACGGCGAGCCGCAGCCGGAGGGCGATCCCGCGCGCATCGCGGTGGGCGAGGGCGCGGTGCTCGAGCTGCACGGCCGCGAGCTGGAGGGGAGCGAGCGGCGGCTGCTCCAGGTCGTCGCCGCCCAGCTGGACTCGGTGCTCGAGAACGCGGCTCTCAGCGAGACGGCCAGCTCCCTCGCTCCGCTGGCCGAGACCGACCGGGTGCGCAGCGCCCTGCTCTCGGCCGTCAGCCACGACCTGCGCCGGCCCCTCGCCGCGGCCACCGCGGCCGTCAGCGGACTGCGCTCGCCCGAGGTGGTCTGGAGCGAGCGCGACCGGGAGGAGCTGCTCGCCACCGCCGACGAGAGCCTCACCGTGCTCGCCGCGCTGGTCACCGACCTGCTCGACGTGACGCGGCTGGAGGCGGGGGCGCTCGCCGTGGCGCTCGCTCCGCTCGACGCCGCCGACGTGGTGCTCCCCGCGCTCGACGAGCTCGGGCTCGGTCCCGGCGAGGTCGACCTCGACCTCGATCCGGAGGGCCCGGCGCTGCTCGCCGACGCCGTGCTGCTGCAGCGCGTCGTGGTCAACCTGCTCGCGAACGCCGTCCGCTACGCGCCGTCCGGCACCCGGGTGCGCGTGGCCGCCAGCGCCTTCGGCGGGAGCGCGCAGCTGCGGATCGTCGACCACGGCCCCGGGGTGCCCGAGGAGCGCCGCGCCGAGATCTTCGTGCCGTTCCAGCGACTCGGCGACGACGACAACCTCACGGGCCTGGGCCTCGGCCTCGCGCTCTCGAAGGGGTTCACGGAGGGGATGGGCGGCACGCTCGAGACGGAGGACACTCCGGGGGGCGGGCTGACGATGGTGGTGACGCTGCCGCTGGCGAAGGAGACTGCTGCCGCTGCTCCTGCGGCTCACGTCGCTCCTCCCGCCCCGCACGACGGCGGGTCGGGCACCGCTCCGCACGAGGACTCCGGAGGAGCCGCATGAAGATCCTGATCGCCGACGACGACCCGCAGATCCTGCGCGCCCTGCGCATCACCCTCACCGCCCGCGGATACGACGTGGTGACGGCCGGCGACGGCACCGAGGCGATCAACCGCGCGGTGGACGAGCATCCGGACCTCTACATGATCGACCTCGGCATGCCCCGGCTCGACGGGGTCGAGGTCATCCACGGACTGCGCGGCTGGACGAGCGCGCCGATCCTGGTGGTGTCGGGGCGGACGGGCGCGGCCGACAAGGTGGGCGCGCTCGACGCCGGCGCGGACGACTACGTGACCAAGCCGTTCTCGATGGACGAGGTGCTCGCGCGCATCCGAGCCCTCTCTCGGCGGGTGCAGCCGGCGGACGGCGAGCCGCTGGTCGTGATCGGCGAGGTGACCGTGGACCTGGTGGCCAAGAGCGCGACGCGGGACGGCGTCTCCGTGCGGCTGACTCCGACGGAGTGGCAGGTGCTCGAGATCCTCATCCGCAACGCCGGCAAGCTGGTCACCCGCCGCTCGCTGCTGGCCGAGATCTGGGGCCCCGCGCACGTCACCGACACCGGCTACCTGCGCCTCTACCTCGCGCAGCTGCGCAAGAAGCTCGAGCCCGACCCCGCGCATCCGCGCCACCTGCTGACCGAGGCGGGCATGGGCTACCGCTTCGTGCCCTGACCGGCCTGTGCTCGGCGGGGGAACCCCGGACCGTCGAGGGGGCCCGCTGGTCGTGGCTCCCGCGACGGTCCGGGATCGCCTCGGCGGAGGGGGGCAGGTCACCAGTCGTGGACGGTGCCGTCGGCGAGTCGGTTGAAGGGCAGGTACGCGCGCACGTAGGGGTACTTCCCGGCGGCGTCGACGTCGAGCTCCACGCCCAGACCGGGGGCGTCGCCCGGGTGCAACCGTCCCTCGCTCCAGGTGAACGACTGCTGGAAGACGCTGTCGGTCCGCTCGCCGTGCTTCATGTACTCCTGGATCCCGAAGTTGTGGATCGCCAGGCCCAGGTGCATCGCGGCCGCCATGCCCACCGGGGAGACGTCGGTGGGTCCGTGCATCCCGGACTTGATCTGGTACTGCGCGGCGTGGTCGAGGATCCTCCGGAGGTGGGAGACGCCTCCGGTGTGCGTGACCGCGCTCCGGATGTAGTCGATCAGCTGCTCGCGGATGAGGAGCTGGTAGTCCCAGACGGTGTTGAAGACCTCGCCGATCGCCAGGGGCGTGGTGGTGTGCTGCCGGACGAGGCGGAGGGCCTCCTGGTTCTCGGCGGGCGTGCAGTCCTCGAGCCAGAAGAGGTCGTACGGCTCGAGGGACTTGCCGAGGGCCGCGGCCTGGATCGGCGTCATCCGGTGGTGGCCGTCGTGGAGGAGGGGGAGCCCCGGTCCGAACTCGTTGCGGACGGCCTCGAAGACGCGGGGGACGTGGCGCAGGTAGGCGCGGGTGTCCCAGTCCTCCTCGGTCGGCAGGCCGCCGCGCTGCGCCGGCTCGTGGTCGTAGCGCACGCCGGCGTTGCCCTCGAGGACGGCGTTGGAGGCGATGCCGTAGATCGAGGTCAGTCCCGGCACCGCGGTCTGCACGCGGATCGCGCGGTACCCCTGCTCCTGGTGCTCGCGGATGCTGTCGAACAGCTCCGCGTCCGTCCGCCCGGACGCGTGGCCGTAGGCGAGCAGGCCGGTACGGGACGCGCCTCCGAGCAGCTGGTAGAGCGGCATGCCGGCGGCCTTGCCCTTGATGTCCCAGAGGGCGGTGTCGACCGCCGCGATCGCCGCCATCGTGACCGGCCCGCGGCGCCAGTAGGACGACCGGTAGAGGAACTGCCAGGTGTCCTCGATGCGCGAGGCGTCGCGACCGAGGAGCAGCGGCACGACGTGGTCGGCGAGATAGGAGACCACGGCGAGCTCGCGGCCGTTGAGGGTCGCGTCGCCGAGGCCGGTCAGCCCGTCGTCGGTCGTGAGCTTGAGGGTGACGAAGTTGCGGTCGGGACTGGTGACGACGACCTCGGCCTTGTCGATCTTCATGGGATGCCTTTCGTGGTGGGGGATCGGGTCAGGGGTTCCGGCCGGGAGCGCGGTCCATCGAGAACGCGGCGGTCGAGAGGCCGGGCGCCACGGGCGCGGCCTGACCCGTGCTCTCGCGGCGCTCGGCGATCTCGGCGACGATCTGCGCGTGCCGGCGGTCGGTCAGCGGGTAGAACGCCATGATCAGCACCGCGAGCAGGGCCGCGACGGCCGGGATGAGGCCGGCGGCGGCGCGGATGCCCCACTCGGCGTGCTCGCTCTGCTCCGCGGCCCCGGCCACGTAGCCGCCCCAGGCCAGCGCGTACGCGGCGAGGGCGCCTCCGACCGCCTGGCCGGTCTTGCGGGTGAAGGAGAACAGGGCGTAGATCGTGCCCTCGGAGCGGATGCCGGTCTTCCACTCCCCGTACTCGACGGTGTCGGCCTCGATCGCCCAGACGAGCATGTTGACGAGCTGGATGCCGACGTAGGCGAGGACCAGTCCGCCGAAGCCGACCGCCACCGCGTCGCCCGGGGCGAGGAAGACGACCGTCCCGCCGCTGATCAGGACCGCGACTCCGGCCATGTAGGCGTTGCGCTTGCCGAACCGCCGCACGATCGTCGGGACGAGGGCGGCCAGGCCGAAGGTCAGGGCGAGCTGGATCAGCGACATCGCGGCGTAGAGCTGGACCGATCCGAGCACGTCGCGCAGGTAGTAGAGCTGCACGGTCTGGAGCGCGAGCGTCCCGGTGAGGAACAGGAACGAGCTGAGGCAGAGGAAGAGCAGCGGCCGGTTGGAGCGGAGGGTCGTCATGCTCTGACGGAACGTGACGTGCGCGACGTCGCGCTGGACGCGCTCCTTCGCGGTCAGGATCGTGAAGAGGTAGAGCGCGGAGCCGACGACGACGAAGCTCAGCGTGACGATCGAGAAGAGCGACTGCAGATCGGCGCCGGGGACGACCAGCGGGGCCATGAAGGTGCCGAGCCCGGCCCCCACGATCGCGCCGCCGATGGCGCGGGCGCTGGCGAGCTTCGCGCGCTCGGTGCCGACCTGCGTCATCGCTCCGGCGAGTGAGCCGTAGGGGATGTTGACGAGGCTGTAGGCGAGGCCGAGCGCGGCATAGCTCAGGTAGGCGTAGAGCAGGGTTCCGCTCTCGCCGATCTGCGGGACGGAGAAGGTCGCGGCCGAGAGCAGCAGGAGCGGAACCGACCCGAACATCAGGAAGGGCCGGAACTTGCCGAAGCGCCTGCTGTAGGTGCGGTCCACGACCCGGCCGGCGAAGACGTCGGCGAACGCGTCGAAGATCCGCACGACGAGCAGCAGCGTGCCCGCCGCGGCCGCGGAGATCCCGGCGACGTCGGTGTAGTAGACGAGCAGGAACATCGTGGCGGTGGTGAAAGCGAGGTTGTTCGCCGTGTCGCCGGCGCCGTAGCCCACGATGCTCAGCTTCGAGAGCTTCTCAGCGGCGGGCGCTCCGGGCGCGGTGGTGCGGGGGGTCATGCGGGCTCCTTTACCCGGGCGCGGACCCGTCGGGGATCCGCGCCGCATCGAGACGGTGCGAGGGTGGCAATCGGTTGCCGACGGTGCCGGAAGGCACCGCGCGGAGAGGCAGGGTGGAGGTCTAGGCCGCCTGAGCGGCGACCGCGGCGACGAGGGCCGGGTCGTCGGCGAGGCGCGGTTCGACGAGCCGCAGCAGTGCCTCGACGGGTCGGGCGGAGCCGAGGGCGCGGTCGAGGGCGGGGCGCTGCGCGTCGGGCAGGCGGTCGCCCTGGAGCAGCAGTGCGATCCAGTCGGCGACGGCACGGAGGGAGGCGGCTCCGTCGTGTCCGCCCGCGCGCTCGGCGAGAAGCACGGGCGCGATCCGGATGCGGAGCTTGGCGGTCGCGTCGGCGCCGATCTGCTCGAGGCGGTGCTCGATCCGGGGGTTGCCGAAGCGCCCGAGGAGGGCGGCGCAGTAGGCGTCCGCGTCGAGACCGGCGGGGAGGCCGGCCGCCGCCTCCGCCCAGAACGCCTCGACGGCGCTCCGGCAGGCGGGGTTCGCGATCGCCTCCGCGACGGTGGCGAGGCCCCGCCGGCGGCCGGTGGCGGCGAGGAGCGTGTGCGCGCCGTTGAGCAGTCGCAGCTTGCGCCGCTCGAAGGGCTCGATGTCGTCCACGAAGCGGGCTCCGGCGCGCTCCCAGGCGGGTCGGCCGGCGGGGAAGCCGCCGCAGAGGACCCAGTCGCGGAACGGCTCGGTCACGACGGACGCGGCGTCGCTGATGCCGGTGAGCTCGGCCGCCGCCTCCCGGTCCGCCGCCGTGGCGGCCGGGGTGATCCGGTCGACGGAGGTCGCCACGAACGAGACGGTGCTGTCGATCCAGTCGGCGAGCGACGGGTCGAGCCGCTCGGCGAGCAGGAGCAGTCCACGGCGCACGAGAGGGCCGTTGCCGGAGAGGTTGTCGCAGGGGACGACGGCGAGCGGGCCGGAGCCGGCGTCGCGCCGGGCGGTGAGGCCGAGGAGGAGGCGGCCGAGCGCGGTCGTCGGCGCTCCTCCCGATCGGAGGGCGGCGAGGTCGCTCCGGACGGCGGGGTCGTCCAGGTCGGGGCCGCCGTCCGCGGCGAGACGGTACCCGGCCTCCGTGATCGTCAGCGTGACGATCGCCGTCGCCGGAGCCGCGACGAGCTCGACGAGACGCGCGACCTCCGCGCCGTCGACCGCCTCGACGATGCTGCCCACGACCGTCGCCGAGTCGCCCTCGGGTCCGCGCTCGATCAGCGTGAACAGGCCGTCCTGCGCGGCGAGCTCCTCGGCCGCGCGGGGGCTCCGGCCGGTGAATGCGGCGATGCCCCACTCGTGGTCGTCGTCGACGGCGTGCGTGTACCAGGCCTGATGCGCTCGGTGGAAGGCGCCGAGGCCGAGGTGGACGATGCGGACGGGAGCCGCCGGCAGGCCCGAGGACGCGCGATCGAGACCGCCTCCTCCGCCGTGCCCGCTCACAGCTTGAAGACCTTCCGCGGCTGGGCGTCGATGAGGTCCAGGATGACGGCGCTCGCCGTCTCGGAGTCGATGCGCCCCTCGGCGACCAGGCGCGCGAGGAACGCGGCGTCCAGCCTCCGCGCCATGTCGTGACGGGCCGGGATGGAGAGGAACGCGCGGGTGTCGTCGATGAAGCCGGAGCTCCGCGAGAAGCCGGCGGTCTCCGTCACGGCGGCGCGGAAGCGCAGCACCGCGTCGGGCGCGTCGAGGAACCACCACGGCGCTCCGAGGAACACCGACGGGTAGTAGCCGGCGAGGGGAGCGAGCTCGCGCGAGTGGGTGCTCTCGTCGATCCCGAAGAGGACGAGATGGAAGCCCGGCGCGTTGCCGAGCTCCTGCAGCAGCGGGCGGAGGGGCTCGGCGAACCGGGTCGCGACGGGGATGTCGTGGCCGGTGTCGGGACCGAAGCGCTCGAAGGTCGGCCGATCGTGGTTGCGCAGCACGCCGGCGTGGACGGTCATCACCAGGCCGTCGTCGACGCTCATGCGGGCGGACTGCAGCAGCAGGTGCGCGGCGAGGACGCGGCTGCCCTCGGCGTCGATCGTGCCGGCGCGGGCGCGGGCGAAGAGGGACTGCGCCTCGGCGGGGTCGAGGTCGACGGTCAGCGGCTCCAGCACTCCGTGGTCGGCGGAGACGGCGCCGTGGTCGAGGAAGTACCGGCGACGGGCGCGGAGGGCCTCGAGGAATCCGGGGAAGCTGGACTCCTTCGTTCCGGTGGCGGCGGCCAGGGCGGCGACGCGCTCGGGCCAGCCGGGGGTGGAGGGATCGAGGTAGGCGTCGGGGCGGAAGGTCGGAAGCACGCGGCCCGGGAACGCCGGATCCTCCGCCAGAGCCCGGTGGACGGCCAGGTCGTCCAGCGGATCGTCGGTCGTCGCCAGCACCTCGATCCCGAACCGCTCGAAGAGCGCCCGCGGGCGGAAGGCGTCGGACGCCAGCCGGGCCCCGATCGCCGCGAAGAGGGCGTCGGCGGTGGAGGCGTCGGGCTGCTCGGTGATGCCGAACTGCTCGGCGAGGATCGACTGGAGCCAGTAGCCCGAGGCGGTTCCCGCGAAGATCCGCCAGTGCGCGCAGAACGTGCGCCACACCTCCTCCGGGCCGGCGAGGCGCTCGCCTCCGGGGATGCCGAGATCGCCGAGGTCGATCCCGGCGGAGTGGAGCAGCCGGGTGACGTAGTGGTCGTGCCGGAGGAAGAGCTCGGACGCGTCGGCGAAGGGGCGGTCCTCGAGCAGGAGGCGCGGATCCACGTGCCCGTGCGGGGAGAGGATCGGCAGGTCGGCGACGCTCGAGTGGAGGTCGCGGGCGATCGCCCGGGTCGTCGGGTCGATCGGCAGGAGTCGGTCGGGATCGTTCAGCAGCTTCGTCGGCACGGGGCCATCCAAGTATGGGTACCGAGGAGTGTCAACCGATTGCCAGAGGTGTCGCACCGGATGGCGCGCCGGGCGCGGACCGGGGTCAGGAGTCGCGGCGGGGTCCCGTCGAGGCGCGCGGGACGAACTCCGTCGGCAGATCGTCGGCCCGCTCCGGAGGCTCCTCGTCGCCGAGTACCCGGCGGACCGCCCGCTCGCCCATCCGGCCCAGCGGTGCGCTGATGGTCGACAGCGGCGGCGAGGTGAAGTCGCTCCCGAAGATGTCGTCGAAGCCGATGATGCTGAGCTGCTCCGGGATCGCGACGCCCGACTCCTGAGCCGCGCGCATCAGTCCGATGGCGACCAGGTCGTTGTAGGCGATCACCGCGCCGACGCCGGAGGCGGTCACCCTCGCGAGCGCGCTCCTCCCGCCCTCGAGGGTCGAGACGCCCGGCCCGATCTCGACGACCGTCATGCCCCGCTGCGGAGCGCGGTCGAGGAGGAGCTCCCATCGCGCGGCGCTTATCCACGAGTCGGGCGGACCGGCGACGAAGGCGAGGGAGCGGTGGCCGAGGGCCGCGAGGTGGTCGAGCGCGGCGTCGATCCCGGGGGCGAGATCGGGCACGATCCCCGCGACGCCGGGGACCACGCGGTTGAGGACGACGACCGGGATGCGCCCGGCCAGCGCGATGATCTCCTCGTCGCTGAGGCGGGTGCTGACGAGGACGAGCCCGTCGGTGGAGGCGGCGATGCGGTCGGCCGCCTCGGCCTCGCGCTCCCCGGACTCCTGCGACTCGGCGAGGATCATCGTGAAGCCGCGGAGCGACGCCGCCCGCTCCGCTCCGCGCACGGCGGGGAAGAAGGCCGGGTTGGTGATGTCGGCCACCAGCAGCCCGAGGGTCGAGGTGCGGCCCGTCGGCAGCGCGCGCGCCATCGGGTTGAGCCGGTAGCCCAGCTCCTTCGCGGCGGCGCGGATCCGCTGCTCGGTCGCGGCGTTCAGCCGTCCGGGCGTGCTCAGCCCGCGGGAGACGGTGGAGGGGGCGACGCCGGCGAGTCGGGCGACGTCGTAGATCGTCGTCGCGGAGCGGCCGCGGCGTCTCGCGGCGGAGGGGCCGGTGGGCGCGTCTTCGCTGGGCACGATCGCGGTCTTCTCTCGAGGGGCACGGCGGCGGACGGGGCGCCGTCCGCCGCCCATGCTGCCACAGGGCCGAGAAGCCCGCCCGGCCCGTCGCTCGCGTCCGGGTCGGGCCGGATCGGGGAGCCCGCGCTCCGGGAGGCCGCCGTCGCCGGTCGGCCGCCCACCGCTCCGGCCCCTCCAGCGCGGGTCCGCGCGGCTCCGCCCCGTCAGCTCCGCTCCGGGAACGCCCCCTCCTCGCGGATGCGCTCGTTGAGCGCCGCCAGGAACACGCCCTCGTCGAGGTCGAGCGGTACCTCGCGTCCCGTCCAGCTCGAGTAGTGGATGGCGTTGGCGAGCCGGACCCCGAGGATCCCCTCCGCCCCGGGTGCGAGCAGCGGCGTGCCGTGCAGGATGCTGTCCGCGAAGTCCTGCAGGACGGCCGTGTGCTGCTCGCCCCAGACCGACGCCGACTCGATCCGCTCCGTCGTGGAGAGGCCCGCGGTGTCGTAGCGACCGCTGAGCAGGAGGCCCACGTCCTCGGCGCTGAGGGCGGCGCTGACCTCGCGCTCGGGGGCGTTCAGCCGGGTGATCGTCGCGACCCGGGAGTCGTCGACGACGATCCGGCCGCGGTCGCCGACGATCTCGAGGCGGTCGGTGCCGATCGGGTCGTGCGTCGTGGTGACCAGCACTCCGGTCGTGCCCCCGCCGAAGTCGGCGAGCACCGTCACCTCGTCCTCCACCGCGATGTCGCGGCACCGCCCGTAGCCGGCCTTGGCGACCACCGACTCCGGCACTCCGCACAGCCACTGCCACAGGTCGAGCTGGTGGGGCGCCTGGTTGACCAGGACGCCTCCGCCCTCGCCTCCCCAGGTCGCGCGCCACGCGCTCTGGTCGAAGTAGGCCTGCGGCCGCCACCAGGTCGTGATGATCCAGTTCGAGCGCAGGATCCGGCCGATCCCGCCCTCGTCGACGACCTCCTTGAGCCGGCGGTAGAGCGGGTTCGCCCGCTGGTTGAACATGATCGCGAAGCGCTGACCGGGACGGGCGGCGGCGGCCTCGTTCAGCTCCGCGACCTGCGCGGCGTAGACGCCCGCCGGCTTGTCGACCAGCACGTGCAGCCCGTGCTCGAGAGCGTCGATGCCGATCCCGGGGTGGAGGTAGTGCGGAGTGCAGACGACGACGGCGTCGACCTCCCCGCTCGCGAGGAGGGAGCGGTGGTCGGCGTGGAAGGACGCTCCGGGTGCGAGCGCGGCGGCCGCCGCCTCCCGGGCGGGGTCGACGTCGGCGACGGCGGTGACGACGAGGTCGCGCACTCTGCCGTCGGCGAGGAAGCGGGCGTAGGAGGAGCCCTGGGCGCCGAATCCGATGATGCCGAGGCGGACGGTGGTCATGGGAGGAGTCCTTCGTTCGGGGTGGAGTGGGGGATCCGCGCGGGCGCGCTCGGGGCGTAGGCGGCCTGGACGATCGCGAGCGACCTCGCCGCCTCGCGGGGCGAGATCCAGAAGGGCTCGTCCTCGCCGAGGCGGGCGTAGAAGTCGTGCACGAGCAGCTCGTGCGAGGCGCCCCAGTACGAGCGCCCGCCGGATCGGCGCTCCGTGTCCGGGACGACCTCGACGGATCCGTCGTCGCGCCGCACGGTGAGGGCACCGCGCAACGAGACGGTGGCGCGCTCGGTGCGCAGGCGGAGCTCGACCGGCTCGTCCCACGCGTTCGCCACGGTCGCGTAGAGGACGCTGCGCGCGCCGGAGGCGTGGGTGAGCACCAGGTCGGCGGTGTCCTCGACCTCGATCGGAAGCAGGCGCGTGGAGGCGGAGCCGCTCACCGCGACCACCTCGCCGAGGAGCCACTGCAGGAGGTCGACGGTGTGGATCGCCTGGTTCATCAGCATCCCGCCGCCGCCCTCGGCCCGCATCCCGCGCCAGGGGCGGTCGAGGTAGTAGCCGGGAGCGCGGTGCCAGAGCACGGTCGCGGCCGCACCTGTCACGGCACCCAGGGAGCCGGACGCCAGCAGCTCGCGGAGGCGCTGCACGGGCGGGTTGTAGCGGTTCTGGAAGCAGACGCCGATGCGCGCCCCGCCCCGCTCGGCCGCGGCGATCACCTGCTCGCCCTCGGCGACGGAGGAGGCGAGCGGCTTCTCGAGGAGCACCGCGACGCCGCGGTCCAGGGCCGCGACCGCCAGCGCGGCGTGCGTGCTGTGCGGAGTGCAGACGTGCACGACGTCGGGGCGGACGGAGTCGAGCATCCGGACCGCCTCGGGGAAGCCCGGCACCGCGTGCCTCTCGGCGGCCGCGGCGAGCCGGCCCGGGTCGGTGTCGCAGACCGCCACCAGCTCCGCGCCGGGTGCGGTGCCGATCGCCGCGAGGTGGACGGAGGAGATGTCGCCGCAGCCGATCACCGCCGCGCGGACGGTCATCGCAGGTCGATCCCGAGCGAGGAGGCGAGCCCCCGGAAGGCCCGAGCGGCCACTCCGAACGACTCGGGGCCGGAGAATCCGCCGAGGGCGTCCGTGATCGCGAGGTGCGGCTCCAGCGAGGCGACGCCCGTCCAGCCGTCGTCGCGCAGGGCGGTGAGCGTCTCGCGCAGCTGGCCGTCGCCCTCGCCGGCGGGCACCACGGTGCCGGTCGCGGCCACCGCGTCCTTCACCTGCAGGTAGTCGACGTAGGGCCGCAGCGCCGTCCAGCCGTCGTCGAAGGGCCGCACCCCGCACTGCACGAAGTTCGCGTTGTCCCAGGCGAGGCGCAGGGCGGGCGAGCCGACGGACTCGACCAGGTCGAGGATCCGCTCGGGGACGTCGCCGTAGATGTCCTTCTCGTTCTCGTGCAGCAGCACCACGCCCTCGCGCTCGGCGCGGTCGGCGAGCATGCGCATGCGCAGCAGGACGTCGTCGCGGATGCTCTCGACCGGCACTCCCTCGCCCCGGTAGAACGAGAAGACGCGGATGCTCGGCGTGCCGAGGGCGTGCGCGGCGCGGATGACGCGGTCGAGGCGCGCGACCTCGAGCTCGGGATCGAGGGCGACGTCGACCTTGCCGATGGGCGAGGCGACGGCCGAGACGGACTGGCCGCCGCGCTCGAGCACGGCGGCGAGGCGGGCGAGGCGCTCGTCGTCGAGGTCGACGACGTTCCGGCCCCAGGCGCTTCGCACCTCGATGCTGTGCGCGCCGAGCGCTCGGAGGACGGCGACCTGGACGACCGGGTCGGGGTCGATCTCGTCGCCGAAGCCGGAGAGGGTCCAGGGTGCGGGGTTCGCGGGTGCGGGGGTCGCGGGTGCGGTGGTCACGGTGCGTGCCTCGTTCTCGTCGTCGGGAACCGGCGGGCAGGAGCGCCGCCGTGCCACGACCATACGCGTATTGGCAACCGATTGACAAGATCGGAGGCGCGCCTCTACCGTCGGGGGCGTTCCGGGCCGCGGAGACGCCGGCCCCCACCGCGACCGGGAGGACTGCCGTGACCAGGATCGGCGTGCAGGCGATGATGCTGAAGGACGCGTTCGCCTCGGCGGGCGCCTTCGCGACGCTCCGGGAGGTCCGAGCGATCGGCTACCGGTCGGTGGAGATCTCGCAGATCCCGCTGACGGCGGCCACCGTGGCCGAGCTGCAGCGGGCGCGGGACGAGCTCGGCGTCGAGATCGCGGCGATCTCGGCGGGCCTGGCACCGGGGGACTCCCCGGGCGCCGCGCTCGAGGGCGGGCTCGCCGGGATCGTCTCCGACGCCCGCGCGCTCGGCACGCGCACGGTCCGGATCGGCATGCTGCCCGCCTCCGCGGCGGTCTCGCCGGCCGCTCTGCTCGACTTCGCCGACCGCTGCCAGGCCGCCGCGGCGAGGCTCCGCGACGACGGGCTGCGGCTGCTGCTCCACAACCACCACCACGAGTTCGCGCGGCACGGCGGCCGCCTCCTGCTCGACGTCGTCGCCGACCGGGCTCCGCTGCTGGGGCTCGAGCTCGACGTGCACTGGGTGCAGCGGGGCGGGCTCGATCCCGTGACGACGCTGCGCCGGTACGGGGAGCGCGTCGCCCTGGTGCACCTGAAGGACTACCGGGTCGGGCCGCCCGCCGACATGTCCGGCGGGTGGTCCGTGCACGCCTTCACCTCGAACGTGCAGTTCGCCGAGGTGGGGGAGGGAAACCTCGACTTCCCGGGGATCATCGGGACGAGCCTCGCGCTCGGCGTCGACCACCTCCTCGTCGAGCAGGACGAGCGCTACGGGCGGAGCGCGCTCGACTGCCTGCGGACCTCGCACGCGAACCTCGTCGCGATGGGCTTCTCGGACCTGTTCTGAGGAGCGGCCGAGGCTCCTCCCCAGGGATCGGAGCGGCCCGTTCTCCACCGCTCAGGGGCCCGGGTCCCCGCCGCGTCGGGCGCGACGGCATGCTCGACCCGTCGACGGAGGAGGTGGTGGCGGTGGTCGTTCCGGACAGTGTGCTCGGCGTGACGGCGCTCGTCGCGCTGGTGCTGTCCGGGGTGCTCCACGCCTCCGTGCGGGTCTGGGCGGCGGGGTCCCGCTGGACGACCGCACGGTCTCCGCGCGCCTGTTCAGGGCGGTCCTGGTGATCATCGCGCTCGACACGGCGTACCTCGTCGTGGCCGGCGAGGAGCTCTTCGCATCCGGGCGCAGCCCCGGAGAAGAAGCAGCCGGATCCGCCTCCGCTCCGCGGAGCGGAGGACAATGGAGGGACCCCCAGCGAAGGAGACCACCGTGGATCAGCCGCGCATGAACGTCGAGTCGTTCAACCTCGACCACCGCACCGTCGCAGCGCCGTACGTGCGCCTCGCCGACGCGAAGACGCTGCCCGGAGGCGACCACCTCGTCAAGTACGACGTGCGCTTCACCCAGCCCAACCGCGGGCACCTCGAAATGCCCACCGTGCACTCGCTCGAGCACCTGTTCGCCGAGAAGTCCCGCAACCACTCCGACCGCGTGATCGACTTCTCGCCGATGGGCTGCCAGACCGGCTTCTACCTGCTCCTCTCGGGCGAGCCCGAGCTCTCCGAGGTGCTCGGCCTGGTCGAGGCGACGCTCCAGGACATCACCGAGGCCGACGAGGTCCCGGCCGCCAACGAGACCCAGTGCGGCTGGGGCGCCAACCACTCCCTCGAGGGGGCGCAGGAGGCGGCGCGCACGTTCCTCGCGCACCGCTCGGAGTGGGAGACGGTCACCGCGTGAGCACGGCGATCGTCCTGGTCGCGATGGACGAGGAGGCCGCGCCGTTCCTCGCCGCCGCGTCCAGCGCCTCCGAGCCGCGCGCCGTCGGCAACGCGCTGCAGTGGGAGCTCGAGCTCGACTCCCGCGCGGTGCTGCTCGTCCGCACCGGCATCGGCCTCGTCAACGCGGCCGGCGGTCTCACCGCAGCGATCCTGCAGGAGGGCGGCTCCCGGCCGCTCGTGGTGAGCGCGGGGACCGCCGGCGGCCTGGGCGCCGACGTCCGCGTGGGCGAGGTCGTGATCGGCGCCGAGTACGTGCAGACCGACGCCGATGCGCGGGCGTTCGGCTACGCGCTCGGGCAGGTCCCGGGGATGCCCGCCCGCTACTCCGGGGACGACGCGGCGCTCGCCGCGGAGCTCGAGCTGCTGGAGGGGCCGCCGGTGCGCCGCGGCCTGATCGTCTCGAGCGACGTCTTCGTCTCGAGCGCCCACGTGGACCGCGTGCGGAACGACTTCCCCGGCGCGCTCGCCACCGACATGGAATCCGTCGCCCTCGCGCAGACGGCGCACGTGCACGGGCTGCCGTTCGTCTCGGTCCGCGGGATCTCGGACCTCTGCGCCCCCGGCGAGTTCGAGGCGCACGTCGACGACGCGGCCGATCGCTCCGTCGCCGTGGTGCGGGCGCTGCTGCGCGGGCTCGGCGACCGGGACTAATGGACGGGCGGCCCTCCGCGACAGCGCGGAAGGGCCGCCCGGCGGTCAGTCGTTGCCGACGTGCTGGTCGCCGGCCTCCTGGGCCTTGTCGACCTGGCCGGCGAACTTCCCGCCGGTCGCGGAGTCGGCGGCGTCGCCCGCCTTGTCGAGTCCCTTGTCGGTCAGCTCCTCGCCCTTGTCGCTGTTCACGGCGTTCTTCGCCTTGTCCGCGAGTCCTCCGAGATCCACCATGGGGTCGTTCCTTCCGTCGATGAGCGCCCGTCGAGCAACGGGCCGCCGCCAGTCTCCGCCGCTCGGCGAGGATCTGCGCGGGGTTGCGTCTCACGGCCGCGCCGAGGACGATGCGCCTCCGGCCCGGCCCGTCAGCCCGCTGCGCCGAGCCCCGTCACCGCACCGGCGATCGCCGTCGTCTCCTCGCCGTCCGGCCAGCGCAGCCGCACGCCCGGCTCCGTGACGACGCTCCCCACCGCGGCCGTCGCGGTCCAGGGTGTGCCCATCCTCGACTCCCCCCGCCGGTCGGCGGTGATCATCGCGAAGCCGGGGAAGCAGCCGAGCCAGTCGGCGGTGCCGGCCGCCTCGGGGACGGGGACCGCCGCGAGGTCGATCACCGCTCCTCCTCCGCTGGCCTCGGCGAGCATGCCGACCGTCCCCACCAGCCCGGCCATGCTCACGTCCTTCGCCGCCCTCGGCCGCGCGAGTCCGACGGAGGCGGCCATCGCCCGGAGCTCCTCCGCGCGCCGGGACGACGTCGAGTCCCACTGGGCGCCCGCGAAGCCGGGCCGCCAGCCGCCGCCGAGGTCGGCCGTCAGCGAGAGCTCGTCGCCCGGAGCGGCCGCGCCCGGCACCGGCGCCGCGGTACGGCCGAGACCGGTGACGCTCAGGGCCGCCGGCACTCCGAGCTGGGTGTGCCCGCCGAGCACGGGGACGCCCCAGGCGGCGGAGGCGGCCCGCAGACCGCTCACGATGCGCGCGGCGGCGGCCGCGTCGCGAGCGCCGATCGCGTCCATCAGCCCGATGCCGGTCGCGCCCATCGCGGTGAGGTCGTTGACGTTGACCAGCACCGAGCACCACCCCGCCCACTCCGGGTGGCGCTCAACCATGGACGGGACGATCGCGTCGCAGACGGCGATCAGGTCGCTGCCCGGGACCGGTGCTCCGTCGTCGCCGACGAAGCCGGCCCCACCGAGGCCCCCCTCGGCCGCCAGCGGAGCCAGAAGGGCGCCGAGGGCCGCCTTGGCCGCGGTGGCCGCCCGGTCGAGCCGGTCGACCGGCCAGCGCATCCGGGCGTGCTCGACTCGGGCGACGGTGCTCGTGCCGATCCTCCGCCAGCCGAGCCGCCGGAACAGCACCTCGTTGCGCAGCTGCACCGAGGCCTCGAAGCGGAGCACCCCGCGCGCCTCCGCCTCCGCGCAGGCCGCGCGCACGAGGGCGGCACCGATCCCGGAGCCGCCCCGCGCCTCGCGCGCCACCACCAGGCGGCTGCCGGTCCACCAGCCCAGATCGCGTCCGCCGCCGACAGGCGCGATCCGGACCCCGCCGAGCACCGCGCCGTCCGGAGCCACCGCGACGAGCACCACCGAGCGCGGATCGTCGTCGGCGTCGTCGTGGTCGTCGCCCGCGAACAGCCCCTGCTCGGCGACGAAGACCTCGCGCCGCAGGGCCCGGTGCGCGGCGAGCTCGCGCTCCTCCGCCCGCACCACCGTGAACGCAGGCGCGACCCGAACACCCTCGAGGATCGAGAGCTCCACCATCAGGCGCCGGCCGTCTTCAGGACGCCGCAGGCCCCGCACGCCGCGCAGCCCGCACTCTGCCCGCTGCTCAGCATCCCGGCCTCGATCAGGAGCGCGGCGACCTCGGCGCTGACCCGCTCCAGCAGTGACCCGGCCGGCGGGAGCACGTGGTCGACCTCGGTCGCCAGGGTCCCGCGCAGCGGACGGAAGGGCACCACGAAGGGGTAGACCCCCATCCCGATCAGCTCGCGGGCGCTCGTGACCAGCTCGTCCGGGTCCTCGCCGAGGCCCACCAGGAGGTAGGTCGAGACCTGGTTGCGGCCGAAGATCCGCACTGCCTCGCGCCACGCCCAGCGGTACTCGTCCAGGCTGACCCGCGCCTTGCCCGGGGTCCAGCGCTGCCGCACCGCGTCGTCCATCGACTCCACGTGGATGCCGATCGAGACGGCGCCCGCGTCCTTCAGCGCCTGCAGCGCCGAGACGTCGGAGGGCGGCTCGCACTGCACCTGGATCGGCAGCCCGGGGACCGCCGCGAGCACCGCGCGGACGCAGCGCGCGAGGTGGGCCGCTCCGCGGTCGCGGCCCTTGGAGGTGCCGGTGGTCATCACCATCTGGCGCACGCCGTCGAGGCGGACCGCCGCCTCCGCGACCTCGGCGAGCTGGGCCGGGGTCTTGACCGCGATGGTCGCACCGGCTTCGAGCGAGGCCTCGATCGCGCAGAAGCGGCAGCGCTCCGCCTCGTCATAGCGCATGCAGGTCTGGACGACGGTGGTCGCGAGGATGTCACGGCCGTGCAGCCGGGCGATCTTCTCGTAGGAGACGCCGTCGGCGGTGTCGAGATCGTAGAAGCGCGGGCGGCGGACGGCAGTCACGTCCAGGCCGATGTCGGCGCCCTCGAGCAGGAGGCGGTTCCCGCTCACCACGTAGGGGCTGTCGGGGTTCACCGGGATCGCGGCGCCCAGGCCGCCGAGCATCACGTGCCCGTCGTCGCTCGGGCCGGCGCCGGCCTCGCGGTGCACCGGTGCCTCGACGCGGATGCCCTGCAGGGCGATGTCGACGCGAGTGCGGAGGGCGGAGGGGCCGGTGCGGCGGATCCCGGTCGAGTGCGCCCCGCCCGGGGAGTGCGCCCCGCCGACCGGGTGCGGGCCGGCGGCCGGGTGCGCCGCACCGGTTGCCGGCGGCGAGGACGCGGGGGAGGGACTGCGGAGATCGGTCACGAGGACTCCTTCGTGGCACCGCGGAGCGGGCCGGACGGGCCGCGCACAGCGGCGGCCGGGATGTCGGTGCGGTCGTCTCACCCCCCAGTCAAGGCGCCTCGTGTTTCGCCCTCGTGACGGGAGGAACGCGGTCTCGTTACGGATCCGCCGTCACGGGAGCTTCTTCCGGTGGAAACCACTCCGAAACATCCCGGCCGTTGACTGGACGCGTTCCACTCCGCACCACTGCTCCACCCCGGCGGACGTCGTCCCGCGTCGTCTCAGCGCATCCCGCCGGAGCCATGCACTCGCACGCCGCTTCGGCGGACCGACACCAGGAGGAACCATGTCCGTCTCCCAGGAGATCGAAGACCAGGTCAGCGCCAACATCGAGATGTCGCGCTCCGAGATCGCCCACCCGGCGCTCCCGAAGGGCAGCAACCTCTACGGCTCCACCAAGGTCTTCCCCGACTACCAGGCCGAGCCCGGGGAGTCGTACCTGACCCTCGTGCACGGCATCGCCCACGAGTCCTCGGTCAGCTTCGTCGCAGTGCTCCAGGCCACCCGCGCGGCGCGGAAGGGCTACGAGTCCGCGCTCTACTTCTACGGGCCCGGCACCATCAACGCGATGGCCACCCGCGGCTTCCCGACGGTCGGCGACTCCGGATTCCCCGGCGAGCAGAACCTCAACAACGCCATCGAGACCTTCATCCAGGAGGGGAACCGCGTCTTCGTCTGCCGGTTCGGCATGGCGCTCCACGGCCTCCGCGAGGAGGACCTGATCGAGGGCTGCATCCCCTGCCACCCGCTCGACGTGCAGGACGCGCTCATCCACTACGCCCGCAAGGGCGCGATCATCAACTCCACCTACAACCTGTAGGCGATCGCGATGACCCTCGTCGGATCGGTCGCGGCGAACTTCACCCGCGACCTGGATCAGAACTACGCGCTCATCGCCTCCCTGGCCGAGGAGGCCCGCGAGAGGGGAGTGCGCTTCCTGGTGCTCCCCGAGGCCGCGATCGGCGGCTACCTCTCCTCGCTCGGCAACCACGGCGACACGGTCGCCACCACCCGCCGCTCCCTCCCGCCGGCGGTGCGCCTGGACGGGCCGGAGCTGCGGCGGGTGCAGGAGATCGTCGGCGACCTGGTGGTGGCGATCGGCTTCTGCGAGCTCGACGACGACGGCGAGACCCGCTACAACGCGGCCGCGCTCCTGGACGGCGGGCAGGTCTACGGCAGCTACCGGAAGGTGCACCAGCCGCTGGGCGAGCACCTCTCGTACTCGCCGGGCCCGGGCTACGGCACCTTCGAGACGCCGGTCGGCCGGGTGGGCCTGCAGATCTGCTACGACAAGGCGTTCCCCGAGGCGGCGCGGTCGATGGCGCTGGACGGCGCCGAGATCATCGCCTCGCTCTCGGCGTGGCCGGCCGCTCGGACGGCGACGGCCGAGAACCTGCAGGAGGACCGCTGGACGTACCGGTTCAATCAGTTCGACATCGCCCGCGCCCTCGACAATCAGGTGTTCTGGCTCGCCTCGAACCAGTCGGGGACCTTCGGCTCGCTCCGCTACGTCGGGAACGCGAAGGTCGTCGATCCCGGCGGCAACGTGCTCGCGACGACGCTGCTCGGAGCAGGCATGGCCGTCGCCGACATCGACGTGCGCGGCGCCTTCGAGGCGATGCGCGGCGGGATGTTCCACCTGCGCGACCGGCGGCCCGACGCCTACGACATCGACCGGGTCTGGAACGGAGGACTCGTCCATGCCTGAGATGACCTTCCACGTCCGCTGGCCGGACGGCTCGGAGGAGCGCTGCTACTCGCCGAGCCTGGTCGTGCACGAGTTCCTCGGGACCGGGACCGCCTACTCGCTCGAGGACTTCGTCGCCCGTTCGAGTGAGGCGCTGCGCATCGCGTCGGACCGGGTGCGGGAGCGGTTCGGGTTCGCCTGCACCTCCGCGATGCAGCAGGAGTCCGACATCCTCCGCACGGCGCAGCGCTTCGAGGGCGGCACGGTCAGGGTGCTCGCGATGGAGCCGCCCGCTCCGGCCGGGCAGCGGGTGCGGCCGTGAGCGCCGCTATCGAGCCCGGGCGCCACGTCGAGGTCGCGGTGGTCGGAGGCGGGCAGGCCGGGCTCTCGATCAGCCGGCACCTGGTCGACGACGGCATCGAGCACGTCGTGCTCGAGCGCGCGACCATCGGCCACGACTGGATCGACCGCCGCTGGGACGCCTTCACCCTCGTCACGCCGAACTGGCAGTGCCGCCTCCCCGGGTACCCCTACGACGGGCCGGACCCGGACGGATTCATGACGCGCGACGAGGTGCACGCGTGGGTGCGCCGCTACGCGCAGAGCTTCGACGCCCCCGTGGTCGAGGGCGTGGAGGTGAGCCGGCTCCGCGAGCGCGCCGGGGGAGGTTTCGAGCTGATCACGAGCGCGGGCGCGATCACGGCCGACCAGGTCGTCGTGGCGACCGGCGGCTACCACCGCCCGGTCCTCCCCGCCGTCGCCGCGCGGCTGCCGTCGGACGTGCTGCAGCTCCACTCCGCCGACTACCGCTCGCCGGAGGCGCTCCCGCCCGGCGGCGTGCTCGTCGTCGGCTCCGGGCAGTCGGGCGCGCAGATCGCCGAGGACCTCTTCCTCGCCGGGCGCGAGGTCCACCTCGCCCTCGGCAGCGCGCCGCGGGTGGCGCGCTTCTACCGGGGCCGCGACTGCGTCGCCTGGCTCCAGGACATGGGCGTGTACGACGTGCCCGTCCACGCGCAGGTCGGCGGGCTCACCAAGCGGGAGTCGACCAACCACTACGTGACGGGGCGCGGGGGCGGGCGGGACATCGACCTGCGCGCCTTCGCCCGCGACGGGATGCACCTCTACGGCCGACTGGCCGGGGTGGAGGGGTCCCGGCTGCGCTTCGCCCCCACGGCGGAGGCGTCGCTCGACTACGCGGACTCGGTCGCGGAGTCGATCAAGGACGACATCGACCGCTACATCGCGGCGCACGGCATCGACGCTCCCGAGGAGGACCGCTGCCGTCCGGTCTGGCGGCCGGAGTCCGAGGCGACCGGGCTCGACCTCGCGCGCATCGGCAGCGTCGTCTGGGCGGTCGGGTTCCGCTCCGACTATCGCTGGGTCGAGATCGGCGTGTTCGACGGCGCCGGCCATCCCACCCACCAGCGCGGAGTGACGAGCGTGCCGGGCCTGTCGTTCCTCGGGCTGCCGTGGCTGCACACCTGGGGGTCCGGCCGCTTCGAGGCGATCGCCCGCGATGCGGGGCACCTGGCGGAGGAGGTCCGGCGAGTGCGCGAGGCGGGGCGCTTCGCTCGGGAGCGCGAGCCGGATCTCGCCGGATAGCCTCCTCGCATGACGGAGACGGTGATGGGTGCGGTTGCAGCGCACTTCGGTCGCGACATCGACCGCACCCTCGCCAAGCTCGCCGGCATCATCGCTCACGCCCGCGAGCGCTCGGTCGACCTGCTCGTGCTCCCGGACGCGACCCTCGGCGGCTACCTGCTCGACCTCCAGCACCCCGGGCCGGACCTGCCGCCGAGCCTCGAGCTCGATGGGCCGGAGGTCGCCCGCGTGGCCGAGCTGGCGGGCGATCTCACCGTGTGCTTCGGGATCGCGGAGCGCGCGCTCGAGGGCGGTCGCGAGGTCCGCTACGACACCGCGGTCTGCGTGCACGGCGGGCGCGTGATCGGCACGCACCGCAAGGTCCACCTGCCGCTGGGCGAGTCCGAGGCGTACCTGCCGGGTCGCGGCTTCGCCGCCTTCGACTCGCCGATCGGGAGGATGGGGATGCTGATCGACTTCGACAAGACCTTCCCGGAGTCCTCGCGCTCGCTGGCCCTCGACGGCGCGGAGGTGCTGGCCTGCCTCAGCGCGTGGCCCGCGAGCGTGACCGACCGCTCCGATCGGATCCGCAACGACCGCCAGGCCCACCTGTTCGATCTCTACGACTGCGCCCGCGCCGCCGAGAACCAGGTCTACCTCGTCTCCTCGAACCAGACCGGCGTGCTCGGCGGCCTGCGGTTCCTCGGGCAGGCGAAGGTCGTGGATCCGGCGGGAGAGATCATCGCGAAGACCTGGGCGAAGGGCGGGCTCGCGCTCGCCTCCGCTGACGTCGCCGGCTCCGTCGCCCGCGCCCGCCGCACGATGCACCACCTCCGCGACCGCGCGGAGCACGCCTACCGGAGCTGAGATGCGGATCTGCCTGCTGACCTACTCCACCCGGCCGCGCGGCGGGGTGGTGCACACCCTCGCCCTCGCCGAGGCGCTCGCGCGCGCCGGACACGACGTCACGGTGCGCACGCTCGCCCGGGGCGGCGACGACTCCTTCTTCCGCCCCGTCGATCCGTGCGTGACCGTGCGGGTGGTGCCCTTTCCGCACCGCGAGGGCGAGCCGGTCGGCGCCCGCATCGTCCGGTCCATCGCCGCGATGGCCGAGGCCCTGCGGGGCGAGGACGCCCCGGTCGTCCACGCGCAGGACTGCATCTCGGCCAACGCGGCGCTCGCCGCCGGACTCGCGCCGATCCGCACGATCCACCACCTGGACGACTTCACCACCCCGGAGCTGCGCGCCTGCCACGACCGCGCCGTCCGGCTCCCCCTGACCCGGCTGTGCGTGTCCGCTGCGGTCGCCGAGGAGGTGCGCGCCGGCTGGGGGCTGCTGCCCGACGTGATCCCGAACGGTGTCGACGCGGCGCGGTTCGCGGCCGCCGTCGACGATCCGCTGACCGGGGGGTGGCGGGCCGAGCTCGGCCCGTACCTCCTCGCCCTCGGCGGCATCGAGCCGCGGAAGGGCAGCATCGAGCTGCTCGAGGCGTGGGCTCTGCTACGCGAGCGCGGCCACGACGTCGCGCTGGTGTTCGGCGGCGGCGAGACCCTGTTCGACTACCGCGAGTACCGGGCTGCCTTCGACCGGAGGGCGGCCGAGCTCGGGATCGCTCCGGTGATCCTCGGCACCGTTCCGGAGGAGAGGCTCGCTCCGCTCGTCGCCGGCGCCTCCGCGCTGGGCTTCGTCTCGGTGAAGGAGGGGTTCGGGCTGGCGGCGATGGAGGCGCTCGCCGCGGGGGTGCCGGTCGTGGCGCGGGAGCTGCCGGTGATCCACGAGGTGTTCGGGGACGCGGTCCGCTACGGGCGGGACCCCGCCTCCTTCGCCGACGCGCTGGAGGAGGCCCTGACGCTGCCCTCGCCGGACGGCCGGGCCCTGGCCGCCTCGCACTCCTGGGACGACGTCGCGGCCGCGCATCTGCGGTTCTACGAGCGGGTGCTCGACGGCTCGGTTCAGAGCTCAGGAGGAACTCCTCCGGACGGGCCGGGATCCGCGCGAGCAGGCGTGCCCGGATGACTCCGTCCTGCCGCCTGGACACGATCGGGCGCCGCCGGTGACCCGCCGGTCGATCTCGCGCATCGTCACCGGTCTCGCCGACGCCGATCCCGACCGGATCGTCGCCGTGGCCGACGAGGGCGCGCTGACGGCGGGGGAGCTCGACCGCGAGAGCACCCGCCTCGCCCGCGCCTACCGCGATCTCGGCGTCCGGACCGACGACCTCGTCACCGTCTCGCTCTCGAACTCGCTGGACGCGCTCGTCGTCTGCGCGGCGGTCTGGAAGGCGGGCGCCGTGCCGCAGCCGGTCTCGACCGGGCTGTCGGCGGCGGAGCGCGCCGAGGTGGAGCGGATCGCGCGGCCGGCGCTCGTCATCGGCGCGCCCTCCTCCTCCGCTGTCCCGTGGCGCGCGGGCGACTGGCGGCCCGGGCCGGAGGTGCCGGCCGGCTCGCTCGAGGACCGGTGGGCCTCGTCCTGGAAGGCGCCCACCTCCTCCGGCAGCACGGGGCGGCCGAAGGTGGTGCTGGCCGCGGGCCCGGCGCTGCTGGATCCGGACGCGCCGGTCGCGCCGTTCCTGCCGCGCGAGGGCGTGCAGCTGGTGAGCGGCCCGCTGATGCACTCGGCGACCTTCACCTACGCCTTCCGCGGGCTGATGACCGGGCAGCGCCTGGTGCTGCTGCCGCGGTTCGACGCCGCCCGGGTCCTCGCGGCGATCGAGGAGCACCGCGTCACCTGGACCCTGCTCGTCCCGACCACGATCCGCCGCCTGCTGGCTGCGCCCGAGCGGTCGGGGGCGGACGTGTCCTCGCTCGCGACGGTGCTGCACCTCGGAGCGCCCTGCGCGCCCGCCGACAAGCGGGCGCTGATCGGCTGGCTCGGCCCGGAGCGGGTGGTCGAGGTCTATGCGGGCAGCGAGTCGAACGGACTGACGATGATCACGGGCCGGGAGTGGCTGGAGCACCCGGGCAGTGTCGGACGGCCGATCAGCGGGACGACCCTGCGCATCCTGCGGGAGGACGGCACGGAGGCTCCGACCGGCGAGCTCGGCCGCATCTGGCTGCACCGCGGCGAGGCCCCCGCCTACCGCTACCTCGGCGCGGGCTCGCGGCGGACGGAGGAGGGCTGGGACACCCTCGGCGACGTCGGCCGCGTCGACGGGGACGGGTGGCTCTGGGTGGTCGACCGCGCCGACGATCTGATCCTCCGGGGCGGAGTGAGCGTCTGGCCGGCCGAGGTCGAGCGGGTGCTGGAGGCCCTGCCCGGAGTCCGCGGGGCGGTCGCCTTCGGCGTGCCGGACACGGAGCTGGGGCAGGCGGTGGAGGCGGTCGTCGACGTGGGCGACGCGGGCGTGGACCCGGCCGGTCTGCTCGCTCGGGCGAACGCCGAGCTGGGCGCTGAGCGGCGCCTCCGGGCCCTCCGGATCGTGCACGAGCCCGTTCGAAGCGACGCGGGCAAGGTCCGTCGCTCCGCGCTCGCCCCCGTGGCGCAGACGCTCGGGACCCACCGTTCCGCCGGCACCCCGGATGGGCCAGAGTAGGCCCTGCGCCCCCGCGCACCGACCCCAGGGAGACCCGATGAAGTACATGCTGATCATGCGCGCGACCGATGCGGCGAAGGAGGCCTACGCCTCGATCCCGTTCGACGAGATCATCACCCGGATGGGGCAGTACAACGAGGCGATGATCGAGGCGGGCGTGCTGCTCTCGGGCGACGGCCTGGCCGACGACGTCGCCTCCTCCGGCTTCGTGGTCGACTTCTCCTCCGAGCCGCCGACCGTCGTCGACGGCGCCTACGGCCCGACCGAGTCGCTCTTCAACGGCTTCTGGATCATCGGGGTCGACTCCAAGGAGCAGGCCCGCGAGTGGGCGCTGCGCTGCCCCCTGGTGCCCGGCAACCGCCTCGAAGTGCGCCGGATCACCGACGAGAGCGACTTCGCGGAGTTCGCCGACAACGAGTACGTGCAGAAGGAGGCCGGCTGGCGCGAGGACGAGGCGGCCCGCGCCTCCGGGGACTGACGCGGCGGCGGGCGTCACGCCTCCGTGACGACGCCCGCCTCGACGTGCCAGTGCCGCGTCAGCTGCACCGTCTCGAGCATCCGCCGGTCGTGGGTGACCAGCAGCAGGGTGCCCTCGTACGCCTCGAGCGCCTCCTCCAGCTGCTCGATGGCGACGAGGTCGAGGTGGTTGGTCGGCTCGTCGAGCACCAGGAGGTTCGTGCCGCGGGCCTGGAGGAGCGCCAGGGCGGCCCGGGTCCGCTCGCCCGGCGAGAGCTCGCCGACGCGGCGGCCGACGTGGTCGGCCTTCAGCCCGAACTTCGCCAGCAGCGTGCGGACCTCGGCGGTCGGCCACTCGGGCACCAGCGCCTCGAACGCGTCCGCGAGCGGCACGTCGGCGGCGAGCATCCCGCGGGCCTGATCGATCTCGCCGATCGCCACGCTCGCTCCGAGAGAGGCGCCGCCCTCCTCCGGCTCGGCGCGGCCGAGGAGGAGCGACAGCAGCGTCGACTTGCCGGCGCCGTTGGGCCCGGTGATGCCGATCCGGTCGCCCGCGTCGACCTGGAGCGACACCGGCCCGAGCGTGAAGGCGCCGCGGCGGGCGACCGCGCCGTTCAGCGTCGAGACGACCGAGCTCGAGCGCGGGGCGCTGCCGATCGTGAAGGCGAGCTGCCACTCCTTGCGCGGCTCCTCGACCTCCTCGAGCCGCGCGATCCGGCTCTCCATCTGGCGCACCTTCTGCGCCTGCTTCTCGCTCGACTCCGCCGAGGCCTTGCGACGGATCTTGTCGTTGTCGGGGGCCTTCTTCATCGCGTTGCGCACGCCCTGGCTCGACCACTCCCGCTGGGTGCGGGCGCGGGAGACCAGGTCGGCCTTCTGCTCGGCGAAGTCCTCGTACTTCTCGCGGCGCTGGCGGCGCGCGGTCTCGCGCTCCTCCAGGAACGCGTCGTAGCCGCCTCCGTAGACCCGGTTGGTGCCCTGCGCGAGATCGAGCTCCAGCACGCGGGTGACGCTGCGGGCGAGGAACTCGCGATCGTGGCTCACGAGGACCGCGCCGCCGCGGAGCCCGCGGACGAAGGCCTCCAGGCGCTCCAGGCCGTCGAGGTCGAGGTCGTTGGTCGGCTCGTCGAGCAGCACCACGTCGAAGCGCGAGAGCAGCAGCGCCGCGAGGCCGACCCGCGCCGCCTGCCCGCCGGAGAGGGAGGTCATCGTCGAGGAGGCGGCCGCGGCGCCGAGCGACAGGCCCAGGTCGGCCAGGACGACCGGGGTGCGCTCGTCGAGGTCGGCCGCGCCGCTCGCGAGCCAGCGGTCGAGCGCGAGGGCGTAGCGGTCGGCGATCGAGCCGTCGGGATCGGGATCGGCCAGGGCGGAGGCGGCGGTGTCGAGCTCGGCGGAGGCCTCGGCGCAGCCGGTGCGGCGCGCGATGTAGCCGGCGACGGTCTCGCCCTCGCGGCGCTCGTGCTCCTGCGGCAGCCAGCCGACGAAGGCGTCGCCCGGCGAGAGAACGACGGAGCCCCCGAGCGGAGCCGTCTCGCCCGCGAGGATGCGCAGGAGAGTCGACTTGCCGGCTCCGTTCGCCCCCACGACGCCCACCACGTCCCCGGGGGCGACCGTCAGGTCGAGTCCGTCGAACAGGGTGCGGTGCGCATAGCCTCCGGAGAGGCCCTTGGCGACGAGGGTGGCGGTCACCGGTCCAGCGTAGGCGCGGGCGACTCGCTAGACGGCCTGGTGATCAGCCGGTCTAGGATGTGCGGATGAGCGACACGAGCCTGCGGAGCGGCGCCGGGTACTGGTACCCGGACGAGTCGTCCACCCGGCGTGCGGTCGAGGTGCTGAGCGCCATGCGCACGTACCGCGTCTCCGAGGTCTCCATGCGCCGCCGCACGCGCGAGCGGATGGCGATGGGCGAGACGGACCTGATCGCCATCCAGTACCTGCTCCGCCAGCAGCGCAAGGGCGAGCTGGTGACCGGCAAGGATCTGGCCTCGCACCTCTCCATCTCGTCCGCGTCGACCACGGTCCTCATCGACCGCCTGGTCCGCAGCGGCCACCTCGTGCGCAAGCCCAACCCGACCGACCGGCGCGGGATCGTCGTGGAGGCGACCGTCGACAGCGACGACGAGGTGCGCGCCACGCTCCAGGAGATGCACCGCCGGATGCTCGAGATCGCCGAGGACCTGGACGCCCCCGAGGCCGAGGTCGTCGTCAACTTCCTCCGCCGGATGAGCGCGGCCGTCGACGAGATCGACGCGGAGCACGGCGACGGGCACGATACGGACGAAGCCGACCCGGCGGAACCCTCCGCGGCGAAATAGCTAGACTGACTAGTAATAAGCCGAGGGGCCTATAGTCTGGCGGCATGGGTCAATTCCTCTACGGCACTCCTCCCGCCGTCATCGAGATCGAGGACCGGACCCTGGCCCACCTCCAGATCGTGATCTACGCGAAGTTCCGCCGCGACGAGCGCTTCAGCCTCACCCTCGACTCGATGCCCGAGGGCGCGCGGGGCCGCCACTCCTTCTGGATGAACCCGAACATCGCCCTGCAGTTCCACTTCGCGGGGAGCCGGCAGCCGACGATCAACCCGACCTGGGTCGAGCTCCTGATGGACGCGGCGAACAGCGGCGGCGGGCTGCGACTGCTCCCCGAGCCCCCGTCCTGACCCGGTCCCGGCGGGGCCGACCCGGCCCGGACGACCGCGGAGCTCCCTGCACGACGGTGGATCCGCAGCACCGGCCTCCTGCGACAGCGCACGTGCCCCCGGCCGCCCCGTCTCCTAGGGTGGAGCGGGCGCCGCGGGGCGCGCGGAGGGCAGGGGACATGCGCAGGACGGTCATCGGAGCGACGGCACTGGCCGGGGTGCTCGCGCTCGCGGGGTGCTCGGCGCCCGCTCCGGCTCCGACGGTCACGGTCACCGTGTTCGCCACGGCGACGCCGACTCCGGTGCCGGACCCGACCGTCACGGCGGCGCTCCCGCAGGCGACGGCCACGGTCTTCGCACCGGTCCCCGAGGCGACGGTCACCTTCACGCCGAACGCGACGCCGGACATCCCCGAGACCGCCTTCGCGGTCGACAACGGCGCGGTCCCCGGGGCGAACGGCGAGCCGACCCGCGACGGGGAGGGGGACATCGTGAGCTACACCGTGGTGCAGGGCGACACGTTCTTCGACATCGCGCAGCGCTTCGGGATCCCGGTGCAGCAGCTGCTCCGGATGAACCCGACGATCGCCGGAGCCGGCGAGGCGGTCTACATCAATGCAGTCATCAACCTCGACGCGAGCACGCTGGGCTGAGCGGAGCGGCGAGCCGCGGAGGCGGTCGCCCGGAGCGACCCGGCTACTGCGACTTCGGCAGGACGTGGAACGCGACGGCCAGCGATCCCGAGATCATCAGGATGCCGCCGACGAAGAGGAATCCGGCGATGTCGGGCAGCAGGAACGAGTTGCCGAGAACGAGGATCCCGCCGAGGAACAGCACGAACGAGAGGACGACGCCCAGACCAGTCATGCCCTCATCGTACGCAGGTCACGGGAGCAGGAGGTCCGCGAGCTCCTCGGCACCGGACACGAGCGCGATCGTCCCGACCGCCTCGAGCGGCGATCCGTAGCCCCACTCGACCATGATCGTCGGCACGCCGTGGGCGGCGGCGCCCTGCACGTCGTGCTCGCGGTCGCCCACCATCACCGGCGCCGAGAGGTCGACGCCGAGCTCGAGGAGCCGGCGCAGCGCCTCCTCCACGACGTCGGCCTTGGCGCTGCGGACCTCGTCCTCGGAGGCGCCGCAGATCACCGTGAAGTACTGCGCCAGTCCGTAGTGCTCGAGGATGCGCGTGGCCGCCGACTCCGGCTTGGAGGTCGCGAGCGAGAGCGGCACGCCGGCCTCGGCGATGCGCGCCAGCACCTCGGGCAGCCCCGGGTAGACCGAGGAGTCGAACAGCCCGCCCGCGTTGTAGCGGCGGCGGTAGACCACGAGCGCGGCCTGCGCCTCCTCGACGGTCATCCCGCCGAGCTCGCGGAACGCCTCGAGCAGCGGAGGGCCGACGTAGGCCAGCAGCTCGGCCGGAGCGGGCACGGGGCGGCCCAGCTCGACGAAGGTCTCGACGAGGGTGCCGGTGATGCCGGGGGCGGAGTCGGTGATCGTGCCGTCGAGGTCGAACAGGATGCAGGACCAGGTGCCGGCTCGCGCGTCGAGGCCGGTGGCGGCGAGGGTCGTGTCGGACATGGCGGGCTCCTGACCTCGGAGGACGGGGTGACGCCGGCGCTGCCCCGCCGGGGGCCACACTCTACGGCCGTTCGGCGTCCAGAGCCCGTTCGACGAACGAACGAGTGACGACCTGGGCGATCGAGCCGGGGTCGAGCTGCACGGCGACGAAGTCGGCGGTGCGGATCAGCGCGAAGGCCTCGCGTCCGGGGAGGACCAGCATCTGCACCCGCGGATGCTGCTGCCGGGGGACCGCGGTGCGCACCTCGTCCGTGGAGGTGAACAGCGGCAGGACCTGCTCCCCGGTGGTCGTCGCGACGGTGCGGACGTGCGGCACGCCTCCGGGCTGGGAGCCCGTGACGTCGACCACGAGGGAGCCGTCGAGGCAGGCCTCGAGCAGCCGGTCGACGGCCTCGGCGGTGGGAGCGGCGACGAGCGCCTCCAGTGCTTCCCGAGCCTCCGCATTGCGGTACGGACCGGGTCGCGCCGGGCGTGGAGGGGGTCCGCCTCGTCGTGCCATGACTCCACGCTAACGAAGACCGGGGCGTGATCGGAATCGCCGGGACCGGTTCCCGGGAATGCGCGCGATCGGTGTCCGGAATCGTTACGGCCGTCTGCGGACACCGTGTCCTCTATTCGACGGCTGGTGGCGAACAGCTCGATTCAGCCGTGATTGCCTCCGCTTATCCTGAACATTCCCCTCGACATGGCGCGAGAAAGGGACGAATGGCGCCATTCATGGCGCACTCGATTGTGAAAGGGGGTAATGTCTCTCCCGGTCCGGGTCGAGACAGTCCGGTCCCGCGAACTCCAGGAGGAAAAGTGGCCCAGAAGATCACGCTTGTCGACGATATCGACGGAACCCTTATCGATTCCGGTGACGGCGGTACCGTCCGCTTCAGCATCGAGGGCGCCAACTACGAGATCGATCTCGGCCCCGACAACATCGCCGAGCTCCACTCGGCGCTCGAGAAGTTCGTCTCGAGCGCCCGCCGCGTCGGCTCGCGCCCCGCGGCCGCCACGAGCGTCGCGACCGCCTCCAAGAGCGACCCCAAGCAGCTCAAGGCCATCCGCGAGTGGGCGAACGCCAACGGCCACCCCGTCTCCGACCGCGGACGCATCCCCTCCGAGGTCCAGGCCGCCTACCAGGCCGCCCACAAGTAGCGGCCGCCGGGCTCTCGGCCCGGTGAGACGCCGCATTCCCGGGCCTCGCGCCCGGTGAGCGGAAGGCCCCCGTGATCCGATCGCGGGGGCCTTCGCCGTGCCTGTCGCCGTGCCTGTCAGAACAGGCGCGTGTGGGAGTCGTCGGTGCCGCGCATGGCCTCGTAGTCGAGCACCACACAGCGGATTCCGCGGTCCTCGGCGAGAGTCCGCGCCTGCGGCTTGATCTCCTGAGCGGCGAAGACTCCCGTCACCGGGAAGAGGTGCGGATCGCGATTCATCAGCTCGAGATAGCGGGTGAGCTGCTCGACTCCGTCGATCTCGCCGCGGCGCTTGATCTCGACGGCGACGGCGGCTCCCGAGGAATCGCGGGCGAGGATGTCGACCGGGCCGATCGCGGTCATGTACTCGCGCCGGACGAGAGTGTGCCCCTCTCCGAGGAGGCCGATCTGCTCGGCGAGAAGGCGCTGGAGATGCGACTCCACTCCGTCCTTCACGAGTCCCGGATCGACGCCGAGCTCGTGCGCCGAATCGTGCAGCACCTCGTGGATCGAGACGACGAGAGCGTCGCCGGTCTTGCGGTGCGCGACGGTCCACTGCTGCGTCACTCCCGCGGCGCGCGCCTCCTCGTCGGGCTCGCCCGTGATCAGCGTGCAGGGAGGGCTCATCCAGTTCAGCGGCTTGTAGGAGCCGCCGTCGGAGTGGATGAGGACGCTCCCGTCGGCCTTGACGAGCAGGAGGCGGGTGGCGAGCGGGAGGTGGGCGCTGAGACGGCCGGTGTAGTCGACGGAGCAGCGCGCGATGACGAGACGCACCCGTCGAGGATAGACGGCGCGGCTCCGGCGGGCTCCCGGCTCAGCGCGCGGCGACGGGAGGCCGGCGGCCGAGCGGAGGAGCGGGCGGCGGCACCGAGAGCGAGGCGCGCAGCGCGACCGCGAACTCGGCCGGCGCCTCCGCCCACGGGTGGTGGCCGCTCGACTCGATGACGGCCAGGCTCGCCTGCGGCAGGAGCGCGGTGAGCGCCTCCAGAGCGGCGACGCCCGTCACCGGATCGTCCTCGCCGCCGAGGACGACCGCGGGGCAGTCGAGGCGCTGCAGAGCGTCGCGGATCGCCGCGGTGTCGTCGGAGCCGGCGGGAGTCGTGTGACCGGCAGCCCGGTCGTCGATCCCGAGCCAGGCGGTGCCGGGGGCGATCAGGAGCAGGTGGGCGACGCGCTCGGGCGCGTCCACGGCGGCGAGCAGGACGGCGCGGCAGCCGGAGTCGTGCGCGGCGAGATCGAGCTCGTCGACGCCGAGGTGACGGCGCAGGTCCTCCACGTCGGCGGCCGTCGTGGCCGGGGGAGCGGGAGGCAGCTCCGCGGAGTCGCCCACTCCGCGCGGGTGCAGCACGAGGACGCGGCGCGTGCAGGCGATCGAGGCGAACGAGCCGAGGTAGGAGGGGTGGCGCTCCGGCTCACCGGGGACGACCACCAGGGGCCGCCCCTGACCGGCTCCGTGCTCGTCGACGTGGAGCAGGGCGCCGTCGCGCGCTCGGTACCGCATCCGCTCCCCCTCCGCCGCCGTCCTGGGAAGCCTAGGGGGAGGCGCGCCGGGGCGCCCGGGCCCCACGGGGGCTTGCGGAGGCGCGTGGAGCGGGGCGGTCAGCTCCGTCGGCTGCGGGCGGCGGGGGAGGCGAGCCCGGCGACGACCACCAGGGCCAGCACCAGGAAGAGGGCGTTCAGCAGGCCGTAGTGCTCGCCGAGGAAGCCGATCGCCGGCGGTCCGACCAGGAACGCGACGTAGCCGAGCATCGCCACCGCGCTGACACGGGCGGCCGAGTGCGGCCCCTCCGCCGCGGCCGACATGCCCACCGGGAAGCCGAGCGAGCAGCCCAGACCCCAGGCGACCGCGCCGACGACGACGAGCGCGTCGACCGGGGCGAGGATGAACAGCAGGATGCCGACGATCGCGAGCCCGGCGGAGGCGCGCAGCACCGGGACGCGGCCGAAGCGGTCGAGCACGGGCCCGCCGATCACGCGTCCGACGGTCATGGCGGCGACGAACACGCCGAACACGACGGCGGCGGTCGTCTTGTCGGTGCCGTGGCCGTCGACCATCGCCAGGGTCAGCCAGTCGTTCGCGGAGCCCTCGGCGAAGGCCATGCCCAGCATGATCAGGCCGATGAGGACGAGGCGGCCGTCGCGCCAGACGCCGAGGGAGGCGGCGACGCGCTCGCGGACCGGCGGCTTCACGGTGGTCGCCGCGCCGGAGGTGTCGAGCTCCTCGCGGACCGGGACGAAGCGGATCGCGATCACCGCGGTCACCGCGATCACCACGGCGATCGCGCCGAGGTGGACGGCGACGGGCACGGCCAGGGCGGAGGCGCCCGCGCCGATCAGCGCGCCGGCCACGGTGCCGAGGCTGAAGAAGGCGTGGAACAGCGGCAGGAGCGTCTTGCCGAAGGCCTTCTCGTTGGCCGCTCCCTCGACGTTCATCATCACGTCGACCGCACCGTTGCCGAAGCCGAGCATCGCCATGCCGGCGAAGGCGGCGGGGAGGACGCCGATGACGTCGGCCGAGACGCCCAGCACCGCGAGCCCCGCCGCCGAGACGGTGAGGCCGAGCGCCATGCCGCGCCGGGCGCCGATCGCGCCCATGACCGGCGTCGAGAACGCGAGTCCGACGATCGCGCCGATCGACATCGAGAGGATCAGCAGGCCCACTCCGGCGGTCGAGAGCTGGAGCTCGTCGCGGATGGCGGGGGTGCGCGAGACCCAGGTGGCGATCGAGATCCCGCTGAGGACGAAGATCGTGAAGACGGCGTTGCGCCAGGCGACCAGCTGCGGGCGCGTGAGCGCGGACGTCGAGGTCATGGCGGTTCTCCTGGTGCGGGCGGGATCCGGACACCGGATCGAGAGGCACGGTCGAATCGATTCGAAGCGAGCCGGTCTAAGCTATCCGGAACCCCGGGGACGGTCAACCGATGACGAGCGCGCCGCCCCCACGAGGAGGAACGTGGAACCCCGCAAGAGCCCCCGGCCGACGCTCGCCCGCGTCGCGAGCCGGGCCGGAGTGTCCCCCTCCACCGCCTCGCTGGTCTTCAGCGGCTCCGGCCCCGTCTCGGAGGCCACGAAGGAGCGGGTGCTGCGCGCGGCGTCCGAGCTCGACTACGCCGGCCCCGACCCGCGGGCGCGCTCGCTCCGCCGCGGCCGCTCGGGGATCGTGGGGGTCGTCGTGGACGAGCGGATGCTGCACGCGTTCCGCGACCCGATCAAGATCGCCATGCTCGACGGGATCGCCGACGTGCTCGGCGGGGTCGACGCCGGGATCCTGCTGCTCACCGAGACCGGCGACGGCGCGGGCCTGCTGGCGACGGCCCCGGTCGACGCGATGATCCTGGTCGGCTGCAGCCCGTCGGTCGACGACTCCGTCGCCGTGCTGCGCCGCCGGGGGGTGCCGGTCGTCGTGGTCGAGGGCCTCTCGGAGCTGGGCGGCGCCGTGATCTCGCTCGACAACCGCGAGGCCAGCCGCACCCTCGCGGAGCACCTGCGCGAGCTCGGCCACGAGCGGGTCGCGGTGGTCGCGCTCCCGTTCGCGAAGGACCGCCGCCGCGGCGCGATCCCGCCCGGCTGGCGCTCGAGCCCCAGCATCACTCCGGTCGACCGCCTCCTCGGCGTGCAGGACGTCTTCCCGGAGGCGTCGGTCGTCGCCGCCGCGGCGAGCTCCGTCGACGAGGGCGTCGCCGCGGGCCGCACGCTGCTCGAGGGGGCGGAGCCGCCGACCGCGGTCGTCGCGCAGAGCGATCTGCTGGCCGCGGGCGTGATCCTCGCGGCGGAGGAGCGCGGGCTGCGCGTGCCCGAGGACCTCTCGGTGGTCGGCTTCGACGGCGTGCAGGTGCCCGGTCTCGCGGCCGAGTACGACCTCACGACGATGGCCCAGCCCGCGGTCGAGAAGGGCCGTGCGGCGGGACGGGCCGCGGTCGCGCTCCTGGCCGACGAGGAGGCGGAGGCGGTCTGCTTCCACGCCGTCTTCCACCGCGGGAACACCAGCGCACCGCCGCGCTGACCGGAGTTGTCCACAGGCTTCTCCACAGGGGAGGAGTGCGGTCAGCGGAGCCAGACGTCGCTGCGGACCCGGAGCCCGAGGGTGACCGCGCGGGCGCCGAGGAAGCCGACGGCGAAGGCGAGCCAGAGCGCGAGGAGGCGCCATTCGGTGGGCGCGGCGGGGGCGAGCAGGGCGAGCGGGACGAAGACGGCGAGGTTCGCGAGGCCGCTGAGCGCCAGGTAGCGGCCGTCGCCGGCGCCGATCAGCACGCCGTCGAGCACGAAGACGTAGCCGCCGAGCGGAGCGGTGAGGCCCACGACGGCGATCGCCGCGGGCAGCAGCCGCAGCACCTCCGGGTCGCTCGAGAAGACGTACGGCAGGACACCGCTCAGACCGGTGACCAGCGCTCCGAGCACTGCACCCGCACCGATTCCCCAGGTCACACAGCGTTTCGTGACGGCTCGGGCCTGCTCGGCGTCGCCCGCGCCGAGGAGGCGGCCCAGCAGAGCCTGCGCGGCGATCGCCACCGCGTCGAGGGCGAAGGCGACCGTCGAGAACAGCGTCATCGCCACCTGGAAGGCGCCCAACTCCTCCGCCCCTAGCGAGGTGGCGGTCGCGACCGCGAGCAGGATCGCCGCGCGGAGGCTCGCTGTGCGCAGCAGCATCCAGCCGCCGGATCCCGCGGAGGAGGCCAGGCCCGCGAGGTGCGGCCGCAGCGGCGCGCCGACCCTCCGGGCGAGCCGCAGCGCGACTCCCGCGTAGGCCGCGAGCATGGCCCACTGCGCGATCACCGTCCCCAGTGCGGAGCCGGTTATCCCCAGGCCGGCCGGGTAGATCAGCACGGCGTTGAGAGCGGCGTTGAGAGCGAATCCGCCGGCGGCGATCACCAGCGGAGTGCGGGTGTCCTGGAAGCCGCGGAGGAGCCCGGTGAGCGCGAAGACGCCGAGCATGGCGGGGATCCCGGCCATGCTCACCGCCAGGTACCGCACGCCCGCCTCGGCCACCGCCGGCTCCGCGCCGAAGAGCGCCACGACGGCCGGAGCGGTCAGCGCGCCCACCACGGCGATGCCGGCGCCGAGGAGCAGGGCCAGCCAGCCGCCGTCGATCCCGGCCGCCACGGCCCTCCGCTCGTCGCCCTCGCCGAGGGCCCGGCCGACCCGCGGAGTGGTGCTGTACGCGAGGAAGACCATCAGGCCGACGATCGTCTGCAGCACCGTGCCGCCCAGCGCGAGCCCGGCGAGCGGGACGGCGCCGAGATGGCCGACCAGGGCGGAGTCGGTGAGCAGGAAGAGCGGCTCGGCGACCAGCGAGCCCAGCGCCGGGACGGCGAGCCGGAGGATGCTGCGGTCGAGGGCGGAGGTCACCGCTCGACGCTAGCGGCTGCCGGAGCTCCGGGACGGGCGTACCGTGGGCGGGATGCAGCGCTTCGGGATCGGGCTGGCGGCCGTGGGTCGGCCGGCGTACATCACGGCAGGGCGCGACGACGACCTCGGCCCCGCGGCCGAGCGGAGCGTCGACGCGCTGCGGGAGCGCACGCACCTGCTGCTCGACGCGGCGTGGGACGCCGGCGTCCGCTTCCTCGACGCCGCGCGCTCCTACGGGCGGGCGGAGGAGTTCCTCGGCGGCTGGCTCGCCCGGCATCCGGAGCGGCGGGCGGCGCTCACGATCGAGTCGAAGTGGGGCTACGAGTACGTCGGCGGGTGGGCGATGGATGCGCCGGTGCACGAGCGCAAGGAGCACTCGGTCGCGATGCTCGACCGCCAGTGGCCGCTCACGCTCGACGCGCTCGGCTCGGCGCCCGACTCCTACCTCGTCCACTCGATCACTCCCGAGAGCCCGGCCCTCACCGACCGCCCGCTGCTGGACCGACTGCGCGGCCTCGTCGGCTCCGGAGTGCGCGTCGGCCTCTCCACCAGCGGACCCGAGCAGGCGCGCGTGATCGAACTCGCCCGCGCGATCCCGGAGTCGCCGTTCAGCGCGGTCCAGAGCACCTGGAACCCGCTCGAGCAGTCCGCGGGCCGGGCGCTCGCCGCCGCGCACGACGACGGCTGGCTGGTGGTGGTCAAGGAGGCCCTCGCCAACGGGAGGCTCGTGGCGCACCCGATCGAGCACGCCGGCGCCGCGCCGGACGCCGTCGCCCTGGGGGCCGTCCTCGCGCAGCCCTGGGCCGACGTCGTGCTGAGCGGCGCGGCGACTCCGGAGCAGCTGCGGGCCAACCTGCGCGCGCAGCCCCGGGAGCTCCCGGACCTCCCGGCGCTCGCCGTGGATCCGGCCCACTACTGGGCCGAGCGCTCCGCTCTCGACTGGACCTGAGAGCACTCGAACGAAGTGAGGCGTGCGCTCCGGCGCCGCACGGGATAGCGTTCCTCTCAGCGCCCCGTCTGCCCTCTCTGCGAGGGCTGGCGCGCGGATCGGCCCTCGTGATATCCCCGAGGGGATCCGCCCCGGCCCGCCACCCCTCTTCGAGTGCTGGCGAATCGAGCTTCCGGTTCTCAGGCGATCCGCAGGTTACGGGCGGGGCGACGGCAGTGCCAGAGGAAGCGGGGCGCGCGGGCTTAACGGGGGGTGACGCATCGGCGGGCTATTGCCGGGGAGGCCGGACGGCCGTGGTCCGAGGAGTCGATCCGGATGGCGCACTCGAGGAGCTCGGCGCTCCTCCACAGGGCGCGGATCAGCGCGGGCATCCCCGGGAACGATCGTCACGATCCCGAGCCCTCAGGACTCGGAGCCCCGCCGCACGCGGAGCCGCGTCTCCTCGAGGTCGAGCAGCGACTGGGCGTCGCGGAGGATGCGCTGCGGGTAGGCGCGGCGCGAGCGCGCGTCCAGCAGCGCCTCCCGCTCGGCCGCGACCACGGCGAGCCGCAGGGCCCGGTAGAGGCGGTGCGGAGTGTCCGCGACCGACCGCTCCGTGCCGCGCGAGCGCTCCCAGGCGGCCTCGGAGCGGAGGAACGACGTCTGGCGCACCCGCTCCAGGACGTCCGGAGCGACGTCGTCGGCGCCCTCGACGGCGTCGCCCGGGTGCTCCAGCACCGAGAGGCCCTTCTCGGTGATCTCGTCGAGCAGACCCGCGAGTGCGCGCTGGTCCTCGGGCACGTCGATCCCGCGGATGCCCAGCGCCCGGATCAGCAGCGGCAGCGTGCTGCCCTGGATCAGCAGGGTCGCGACGGCCACGGTGAAGGCGATCAGCACGAGCTGCGGACGGTACGGGATGTCCTCGGGCAGCGACTGCGCGGCCGCGAGGGTCACCACTCCGCGCATCCCGGACCAGCCGAGCACCAGACCGCCGCGCCAGCCGATGCCGTTGCGGCTGAAGTGCCGGTAGTCGCTGCGCCGCAGCAGGTAGCGCCGCTTCGCCCGGCCGCGCTCCTCCTTCGGCAGCTCCTGCGCCTCGGGCGACTCGAGCAGCTCCTTCTGCTCGCGGGCCCGGCGCTCGGCCCGGCGGGTCTGCCAGCGCTCGCCGAGGAGGACCGGCCCGACCCAGAGGAAGCGCACGACGATCAGCCCGACCACCGCGATCAGCCCGATCCCGACCGCTCCGGGCACGGAGAGGCGCGCGCTGTCGGCGTCGTGGATCAGCGAGCGGATCTCGAGCCCGATCAGCAGGAACACGCCGTTCTCGAGCAGGAACTGCACGGTCCGCCAGTTGATCCGGTCGTTCACCCGCGACTGCGCGGTGAAGGCGCGGGAGGAGGCGTGTCCGGTGTGCAGGCCGGCGACGACCACGGCGAGCACGCCCGAGGCGCCCAGGCCCTCGGCGGGGATGAACGCGACGAAGGGGACGATGAAGGAGAGGACGGTGTTGAGCACCGGGTCCTCGAGCCGCGAGCGGACGAAGACGGTGACGACGCTGGCCACGAACCCGACCACGACGGCCACGACGACCGCGTAGAGGAAGTCGCCGATCGCGGCCCACGGCGTCGCGAGCGTCCCCGCGGCGGCGGCGAGGGCCGAGCGGAGGAGGACCAGCGCGGTCGCGTCGTTGATCAGCCCCTCGCCCTCGAGCAGGGTGAGCAGCCGCGGCGGGAGGCCGAGCCGCCGGCCGACCGAGGTCGCGGCGACGGCGTCGGGCGGGCTGATGATCGCGCCCACGGCGATCGCCAGGCCCAGCCCGAGCTCGGGGAGGAGGAGGAAGAGGAGCGCGCCGACGCCGGCCGCCGAGATCAGCACCAGCACGACCGACAGGCCGGTGATGGTGGTCAGATTCCGGCGGAAGTCGATGAACGGGACGCTGAGCGCCGCCGCGTACAGCAGTGGCGGCAGCACGCCGTCGAGCACCCACTCGTGCGGGACGACCACCTCCGGCACCCCGGGGATGTACGAGAGGCCGACGCCGGCGAGCACGAGGACGATCGGGGCGGCGACGCCGAGGCGCCGCGAGAAGACGGCGACCGCGACGAGGACCGAGACGCCGACGATCGCGGCGATGCCCAGCTCCATCAGCGGAGGCTCTCGAGGGCGCAGAAGGGCATGGTCTCGTCTCCAGGGGGTGGCGGGCGATCGCCCGGGACGAGTCTGCGCCTCTCGGCGGATGCGGGGCAGGGGGTTGCGAGCACCCGGCGTCCCGCGCCGGGGTCAGCCGTCGTCGCGAGCGGCGCGGCGGTCGAGCAGGCGGGCGAGTCCGAGGAGGAGCGCCATGGCGCCGAGCGCCGCGACGGCCAGGGCGAGCGCGGCGCCGGGCTCGAGCGTGATCCCGCGCTCGACGACCTGCGCGCGCAGCACCGGGTCGGCCGAGACGACGAGCAGGCCGATCGAGGCGGCGGCGAGGACGAGTCCGTAGAGGACGGCGCCGACGCGGATCCGCGGACGGCCGGATCCGCGTCGCGCGAGTCGAGCGGCGCGAGGGGCACCAGGGCCCAGAGCCAGAGGTAGAGGAGCGCGCCGC